>DASSBX010000401.1:0-5421 GCA_035698305.1 Miltoncostaeaceae bacterium
CTCGGGCTCTCGCGACTCCCCTTCCACCGGCACCTCTACGCCGTGGGGGACAACGACGCCGCCGCCTATACCGCGGGCGTCCCCGTCTCCGTCGTGCGGATGGCCGCCTACGTGGTGACCGGCCTCTTCGCGGCGATCGCCGGGCTCGCCGTCACAGCCCTCATCGCGGCGGGCGACTCGGCGCTCGGCCCCAGCCTCACGCTCACCGCGCTCGCCGGGGCGGCGCTCGGGGGCACGAGCCTCGCGGGGGGTCGCGGCGGCGTCCTGGGAGGCCTCGCGGGCGGGCTCGCGGTCTACCTGGTGCAGAACGTCCTGTCGCTGCTGGGCGTTGACAGCTTCTGGGTGACGTTCAGCTTCGGGGCGATCCTCGTGGTGGGCATCGCGTTGAACGGCGTGCTCACCGGCGGCCTCGGCCGGCGGAGGCTCGCATGACCACCGAGGCACCGGCCGCCGGGGGCCAGAGCACCCTCCGATCGGCGTTCGCGCTGTGGGACCGCGCGGTGATCGCCCCGGGACGGGCTCCCGCGCTCCTCGCCTGGGTCTGCGTCCTCGCGCTCGTGCTGACGGCGACCGCCCTCATCGACGGCTTCCTCACCATGCCGTCCATCCGTTCCGTCTTCACGCTGTGCGCGATCCTCGGGATCGCCGCAGCCGGGCAGACGATCGTGGTGATCCTGGGTGGCATCGACCTGTCGATCCCCGCCCTCATGACGCTGACCCTCGTCGGCATCACCGAGCTGAACGAGCGCGGCTGGCACCCGGCGCTCGCGCTGCTCGTGCTGGCGGCGATCTGCGCGGCGATCGGGGCGGTCAACGGCCTGCTGTCGACCATCTTCAACGTGCACCCGCTCATCATCACGCTCGGCGTCGGCTTCATGGTCGCCGGGGCGCTGCTCGCGTGGACGGAGGGCAAGCCGGAGGGCGTGCCGCCCGACTTCATCTCCGAGGCGGCGGCCGCGTCGAGCACGATGGGGCCGATCCCGCTGCCCCCCATCGTCGCGGTGTGGGCGGGGGTCGCGATCGTGACGATCGTGATGGCGACCCACACCCCCTTCGGACGGCGCATCTTCGCGTACGGATCCAGCCCGAACGCGGCCTCGCACGCGCTCGTGCGGCCCCGCCGCCTCTGGATGGGCGTCTTCGCGTTCAGCGGCCTGACGGCGTTCGTCGCGGGCGTCATGCTCGCCGGCTTCACCGGGTACGGCGACCTGCGCGCGGGGGATCCGTACCTCTTCAACACGGTGGCCGCCGTGATCCTCGGAGGCACCTCGCTCCTCGGGGGACGTGGCGGCTACGGGCGCACGATCGCCGGCACCCTCATGCTCACCCTCGCCCAGCTGATCCTCGTCAGCCAGGGGGTCGAGTCGTCGATGCAGCAGGTCGCGCTCGGGGTGATCATCGTCGCCTTCGTCGCCATGTACGGCCGCGATCTCCGCGTGCGCGACCGCATTTGACCGTCGGGGTCCTTCGGACCGAAATCCCGCCAGAGCGCAGGAGCATGCAGACAATGGACAAACTCATCATCTCGGTCGGGATCAACGGCGGCGAGCTGAGCCGGGCGGACACCCCCTACCTCCCGCTGACGACCGACGAGATCATCGAGTCCGTCGTCGGCGTCCATGCGGCGGGCGGGGCGGTCGCGCACGTGCACGTGCGCGACGCGAGGGGCCGTCCGTCCCAAGACCTCGGGCTGTACCGCGCCGTGGTGGACGGGGTGCGCGAACGCTGCGACATCATCCTGAACCTCACCACCGACATCCGGCGGCGCGGGGGAGACGCGACGCTCGGTCTGGCCCCTGAGCTCGCCAGCTTCCCCGGTGGCTCCGTCAACTACGGGGACTCGATCCTCGAGGCGCGGCTCCCGAAGATGCGGGAGCTCGCGGAGCGCACGCGCGAGTTCTCGGTCAAGCCGGAGCTGGAGATCTTCCACGAGGGGATGATCCAACAGTGCCTGCAGCTCGCCGAGGAGGGGCTCCTCGACGACCCCCTCTACTTCCAGTTCCTGCTCGGGCTCGACGGCGGCGCCCCACCGGACGCGCGCTCCCTGATCCGCCTCGTCGATTCGCTGCCCTCCGGCTCGCTGTGGGGCGTGGCAGGGATCGGTACCCGGGCAGGCATCGACATGGTCATGCTCGGCATGCTCCTCGGCGGCCACGTGCGGGTCGGCATCGAGGACCACCCGGAGTACCTGCCGGGACGCCTCGCCACGTCCAACGCCGAGCTCGTCGACCGCGTCGCCCGCCTGGCGGGCGAATACGGGCGCGAGATCGCCACGCCCGACGAGGCGCGGGCGATGCTCGGCATCGAGACGGACCCGGCGCCTGCGGCGCCACCGCGTCGCACCCGGGCGCGTCAACGTGCACGCGCCGCCGAGCCCCAGGGGGGCGTGCGATGAGGGCCGTGGTGCTCACCGACGTCGAGACCATCGAGGTCCAGGACATCGAGGCCCCGGACCACGGGCCGGACGAGGTGCTCATCCGCGTCGGCGCGGGGGGCATCTGCGGATCCGACATCCATGCCTACCGCGGGCACCACCCGTTCCGCCGCCCGCCGGTCGTCATGGGACACGAGGCCGCCGGCGAGGTCGTCGCGGTCGGCTCCGGCGTGACCGACCTCCAGCCGGGCGACCGGGTGGCCGTCGAGCCGCAGATCGCCTGCATGTCGTGTTCCCTGTGCCTCGCGGGGCTCACCAACCTCTGCCAGCGCGCACGCCGGCCGGGCTTCGGGTGGGGCGGCACCTTCGCCGAGTACATGATGGCCCCCCGTCGCGTCGTCTACCGCCTGGGGCCGGACACCCCGTTCGAGCTGGGCGCGCTGGTCGAGCCGGCGGCCGTCGCCATGCGGGCGTTCCGCCGCGGGGACGTCCGGCTCGGCGACCGGGTGGCCGTCCTCGGGGCGGGGCCGATCGGCGGCCTGATCGCGCACATCTCCCAGCGCGCACATCCGGGGGCGCTCATGGTGAGCGACGTCAAGCCGTTCAACCTCCGGTTCGTCGCGTCGCTCGGGATCGAGGACGCGGTGAACGCCGGGGAGGACGATGTGGTGGAGGCCGGCCGGGAGCTCACCGGGGGCGACGGGTTCGATGTCGTCTTCGTCACCTCACCGAACGACTCCGGGCTCGTCGACGCGGTCCAGCTCGCCCGCCCCGGTGGGCGGATCGTCCAGGTCGCGATCTACGGGCGGCAGATCCCGTTCGACGCGACCCAGGCCGTGCTGCGCGAGGTGGAGGTCCGCGGATCCCTCACGTACTCCCCCGACGATTTCCGCCTGACCACGCAGATGATCAGCGACGGGAGCCTCGATGCGGCGGCGTTCATCACGCATCGCTACCCGCTCGACGCCGCCGCAGCGGCCTTCTCGGACATCGCCGGAGGCATGGACCACGTCAAGGTGATCCTCAGCCTGGACTGACGAAGGCCTCAGCCGCCGTCGCCCCCGGATGGCGTCGGCCGGCCGCCGGCGGCGAGGCGCATGAGCGGCGAGTCGAAGTCGAGGTCGGCGGCGGTGCGCTCGGCGCGGGCGGCGTTGCCGGCGAACTGGTGCTGGTAGCCGGCCCAGGCGCGGTCGGCGACCTGTCGCTCCACCCCGGCCCGCACCATCACCGCGAGCTCGGTGGCGGCGCGCTCGATGCGGCTGCCGAGCTCCGTCGTGCCCCAGTCCTCCGGCGCCGCGTAGACGGAGGTGGGGAGGGTGAGGGCGCGCATGAAGCCGAAGAGCGGTCGCATCTGGTCGTCGATGACGAGCGCGTGGCGCGGCGAGCCGCCGGTGGCCGCCAGCAGGACGGGCTTCGCGATGATCAGGTCGTTGTCGAGGACGTCGACGAACGACTTGAACAGGCCGCTGACGCCCGCCTTGTAGACGGGGGTGGCGGCGATGATCCCGTCGGCGGCGGCGAGCCGGTCGATGGCCTCCTGGACCTCCTCGCCGGGGAAGCCCGCGACGGCGGCGCGCGCCGTGTCCACGGCCAACGGGCCGAGCTCGATCACCGCGGCCGTCGCCGGCGTCCCCGCGCCGACGATGAGGTCGAGCGCCTTCTGGGCGATGCGGTCGACGAGCTGGCGGGTCGACGACGGGTTGCCGGTGCCGCCGCTCACCACGACGAGGCGCTTCGGCTGCGCCCGGTCGCCGCCGGATCCCGCGGGGGGTGCGCCGGTCATGGCGTCACGGGACCAGCGGGAGGTCGGCGACCACCGACGGGTCGGTGTCCTGGTACGGCGAGGTGCCCGTCACGTTGTCGCCGCGGTTGGGGTTCGGGCGCGGCTGGCGGGGCTCCGCGTCGCCGTACCTGGCCCGCACGAGGCTCGCGTGGGTGGGGGCGTCGGGCACGCCGGACGCCCGGCGCGCCGCCATCTCCTTGCGCAGCACCGGCACCACCTCGGTGCCGAGCAGCTCCACCTGCTCCAGCGCCATCTCCACCGGCAGGCCCGCGTGGTCGACGATCCACAGCTGGCGCTGGTAGTCGCCGAAGCCCTCCTGGAACGTCAGCGTCTTCTCGATGACCTCCTGCGGGCTGCCGACGCTGAGCGGCGTCCCGCGCATGAAGTCCTCCAGCCGGTAGCTCGCCCCGTACAGCGGCGAGCCCTCGAAGTGCGGCCGGAACGTCCGGACGGCGTCCTGCGACCGCCGCGCGATGAAGGCCTGGCCGCCGAGGCCGACGATCGCCTGCTCCGGGGTGCCGTGGCCGTAGTGCGCGAAGCGCTCCCGGTAGAGCTCCACCAGCGGCTTGAAGTGGAGGTTCGGCGCGAGGATGTTGTTGGCGAAGTAGCCGTTGCCGTAGTAGGCGGCCTGCTCGGCGATCTCCGGCGTGCGGATCGCGCCGTGCCACACGAACGGCGGGACGTCGTCGAGGGGGCGGGGGATCGCCGTGAACCCCTGCAGCGGCGTCCGGAACGTCCCCTCCCAGTCGACGACGTCCTCCCGCCAGAGGCGGTGCAGCAGGTTGTAGTTCTCGAGCGCGAGCTCGAGGCCCTTGCGGATGTCCTGGCCGAACCAGGGGTAGACCGGGACCGTGTTGCCGCGCCCCAGCATGAGGTCGACCCGCCCCTTCGCGAGGTGCTGCAACATCGCGTAGTCCTCGGCGATCTTCACCGGGTCGTTCGTGGTGATGAGCGTCACCGCGGTGCTGAGGACGATCCGCTCGGTCAGGGCGGCGATGTGGCCCAGCAGCGTCGTCGGCGAGGACGAGAAGAACGGCGGGTTGTGGTGCTCGCCGATGGCGAACACGTCGAGGCCGACCTCGTCGGCCCGCCGGGCGATCCGGACGATCGCCTCGATGCGCTCCGCCTCGCTCGGCGTCTCGCCCGTCACCGGGTTCCGGGTGATGTCGCTCACGGAGAAGATCCCGAACTGCATCGCCACCGTCCTCGCTGGTCGTGCCACCCGCCGGGCAGGGTGGCGCCTGAGGATATGTGGTGCCCGCCC
>DASSBX010000402.1:0-2308 GCA_035698305.1 Miltoncostaeaceae bacterium
TGGACGCGGCCCGCGTCAACGCGCGCGCCCTGGTGCGGCTCGAGGAGCACCTCGGGATGGGGTGGGAGGGCGCCGTGCAGGCGCTCGTGATCGACCACTGGACGGTCGTCCGGATCGTCAACGCCGTCTACATGTACGGGCACTGGCCGGTGATCGCCCTGACGCTGGGCCTGCTGTTCGCCCGCGCCCCCGACCGGTTCTACCTGCTGCGCAACGCCATGTTCGTGTCGGGCGCGATCGGCCTGGTGATCTTCGCGCTGGTGCCGGTGGCGCCGCCGCGCCTCGGGGTGCTCGACCTGGTCGACACGGTGACGCAGGGGACCGGCGAGTACCGCACCCTGCAGCCGCCCGGGCTCATCAACCGCTACGCCGCGCTCCCGAGCCTCCACTTCGGGTGGAACCTGCTGGTCGGCATCGCGCTCTGGCACGCCACCCGCAACCCCTGGCTGCGGGCGGCCGCGGTCGCGGTCCCCATCGCGATGGCCTTCGCCGTGGTGGCGACGGCGAACCACTACGTCATCGACGTGATCGCGGGCGGCGCCGTCGCGCTGGTGGGGCTCGCCGTCGCGAGCCGCCTGCCGGCGATCATCCCGACGCCGCGGTGGGCCCGCCCGCGCCCGTGAGCCCTCCGGCCACGGTGATCGCGCACCGCGCGGCGAACCTGCCGTCCGGCATCGCCCCGGCGGTGGCGGCGGGGGCCGACGTCGTCGAGGCCGACGTCCATCTGTTCCGGCGCCGGCTCGAGGTGCGCCACGCCAAGACCCTCGGTCCGTGTCCGCGCCTCTGGGAGAAGTGGTATCTCCTCGACCGGGACGCGCCGCGCCCGCCGCTCGAGCCGGTGCTGGCGGCGGTGCCCCCGGGCACCGGGCTGCTGCTGGATCTGAAGGGGCCGGATCCGCGGCTCGCGACGGCCGTGTCACGGGCCCTCGCCGCCGTCCCGCCCGCCGGCGACGTGCGGGTCTGCGGACGCTGGTGGGAAACGCTGGCGCGGCTCCGGGGGGCCCCGGGCGTGCGGACGATGCACTCCGCCGGCAGTCGCGCCCAGCTGCGTCTGCTGCTGCGTCGGCGGCCGGGCTCGCTGGAGGGCGCCTGCGTGCGGCGCGACCTGCTCACGCCCGCCGCCGTGGCGGCCCTCCGCGAGCGCGCGGCGGACGTGTGGACGTGGCCCGTCCACGACCGGGCGTCCGCGGAGGCCCTGGCGGCCTGGGGCGTCACCGGCGTCATCACCGACCACCCGGCGCGCCTGACCGGCTGAGAGGTGATCAGCGCCCGGTGGCCGGCGTGCCCGTGTCCAGCAGGGCGCCGAGCTCCGCGACCTGGCGGCGGAGCCCGCCGCACACCTGCTCGCAGAGGGCCATGACGGAGGGGTCGGCGATGCTGCACCGCACGGCGTTGCCCTCCTTCTCCCGGGTGACGATGCCCGCGCGCCCCAGCACCCCGATGTGCTTCGAGACGTTCTGCTGGCTGGTGCCGAGCGCGTCGGCGAGCTCGCCGACGGTGGCGTCCCCCTCGCGCAGCCGGTCGAGCAGGCGGATGCGCATCGGCTCGCCGAGCACCCGGAACCGCTCGGCCACGAGGTCGACCAGGGCGTCGGGCATCGGGTGCGGCATGTCCACGCCGGGAAGTGTACCTCAACAACTGTGTAGTTGTTTAGTGGTAGAGTGCGGCGCAACCGACCAGGAGGACTCCGTGAGCACCGCCGCATCGACCGCATCCCGTCGCCGTCCGTGGACCCTCGAGCGCACGCTCTTCGCGATGGCCGGATCCGTGACGCTCGCGGGCGTCGCCCTCGGCGTGCTGGTGAGCCCGTGGTTCCTCCTGCTCCCGGTCGTCACGGGCCTCAGCCAGTGGAGCTACGTGCTGGCCGGCGACTGCCCGGCGTCGCTGGCGCTGAAGCGGCTCACCGGCCTGAGGGGCTGCGGCCGATGAGGGGGCCGGGCGCCGTCGGGCGGCTGGGGCGCTGGTCCGCCGGCCACCGGCGCGTCGTCTTCGTCGCGTGGGCGGTCGTGGCCCTGGCCCTGGGCGTGCTCGCGCCTCGGGTCGAGACGGCGCTGTCCGGCGCGGGGTGGGAGGACTCGGGCTCGGAGTCCGTGGCGGCGCGCGCGGATGTGGAGCGCGGCTTCGCCGGGGCGTCCAGCTCCGCGCTGATGGTGGCGGTCCACTCGGAGACGCTCACCACGGGGGACCCCGCCTTCCGACAGGCGATCGCGCGGACCCGGGGGATCCTCGCCGCCGACGACCGGGTGTCGTCCGTCCAGGAGCCGCGCGCCGGCGCGACGATCTCGACCGACGGCCACACCGCGATCGT
>DASSBX010000403.1:0-5214 GCA_035698305.1 Miltoncostaeaceae bacterium
GGCCGCGGCGAACGCGGCGTCCGGGTCGGACGCCGCGAGGGCCCGGGTCATCCGGGTGAGGCGGGTGCCGAACGCGAACGCCTCCCAGTCCGGCCCGCTGCGCAGCGCCGCGTGGGCGAACATCGCGAGCGCCCGGGAGTACGTGGACATCGACCCCGACACGTCCAGCACCAGCAGCAGCCTCCGGCGCTGGCGGCGCCGCATGCGCCACGCCCGGTCGATCGGCTCGCCGCCGGTGCGCATCGCCCGGCGGAGGGTGCGCCGCAGGTCGGGGTCGCCGCCGTGGGCGGGACGCCGCCGCCGCGTGCGCCGCTCGGGCGCGCGCAGCCGCAGCCGCGTCATGAGGCGGCCCAGCAGGCGGATCTCATCGGGCGTGCACGAGGCGAAGTCCTTGCGGCGCAGCGTCTCCACCGGGCTCGCCAGGTTCGACAGCGCGTCGCCCTCCTGCGGCAGCCCCGCGACGGTCAGCTCGGTGGGCGCCACGATCCGCTGCATCCGGTCGGTCACCTGCTGGCGCGGCGGCTGCGGCAGCGTCACGCCGAACGCCTCCTGGAACGCGCGGTCGAGGGCGGCGATGTCCTCCCGTCGCGACACCAGCGTCGCGCGCGCCGCCCAGTAGAGGTCGCCCGGCCCGACGTGCCGCGACGCCTCGGCGAACGACAGGATCCTGCCGGTCCCCACGGGCACCCCGGCGGTGCGCAGCGACGCCGCCAGGTCGACGACGCCCTCGAGGGGATCGCTCAGGTCAGCCCCCCATCACCTCGGGGAGCACGCGGCGCACGGCGGCGAGATCGTCGCGGTTCTTGATCGCCCAGCCGAGCGTCTCCTGCGCCGACGGCTCGTCCATCCGCCCGATGCCGAGCGCCGCGAGGGCGCGCGCCCAGTCGATCGCCTCGGCCGGGCCGGGCGGCTTGGCCAGGTCCATGCCGCGCAGCTTCGCGACGACGTCCGCCACCTGCCGGGCCAGCGCCTCCGACGCCTCGGGGGCGCGCAGCCGGATGATCGCCACCTCGCGGTCCCGGTCGGGATAGTCGATCCAGTGGTACAGGCAGCGTCGCTTCAGGGCGTCGTGCAGCTCGCGGGTGCGGTTCGATGTGAGCACCACCACGGGGGGCGCCTCGGCGGTGACCGTCCCGATCTCCGGGATGGTCACGGCGGCGTCGGCGAGCACCTCCAGCAGGAAGGCCTCGAACTCCTCGTCCGCCCGGTCCAGCTCGTCCACCAGCAGCACCGCCCCGGCGCCGGCGCGGACGGCCCGCAGCAGCGGCCGCTCGACCAGGAACTCCGGCCCGTACAGCTCCGCCGCCCGCTTCGACGGGTCCAGGGCGCCCTCCTGGAGGGTCCGGGCGTACAGGAGCTGGCGGGCGTAGTCCCACTCGTAGAGCGCCTGGCCGGCGTCGATGCCCTCGTAGCACTGCAGGCGGATCAGCTCCGCGTCGAGCACCCGCGCGAGCGTGCGCGCGATCTCGGTCTTGCCGACCCCGGGTTCGCCCTCCAGCAGCAGCGGCCGGCCCAGGGTCAGCGCCAGGAAGGCCGACACCGCGAGGCCGCGGTCCGCCAGATAGGACTCGCCCGCGAGGGCGCCCTCCAGCTGCTCGACGTCGGTGAAGCGCACGCGTCCTCCCTGCTCGCCACGGGTTCGTGATGATATTGACGAGTCACGGGGCCGGCCGTAGTGTCGGTCCCCCGGCCAGAACCGAGAGGGCGCTTTCCCGTGCGCGACGTGCTTCCCACGCTCGAGGGCTGGATCCGCGAGGGGCGCCGTGCGTCCCTGGGCACCGTGGTGCGCACGCAGCGCTCGGCGCCCCGCCTGCCGGGCAGCGTGATGGCCGTGTCCGAGAGCGGGGAGGTCGCCGGATCGGTGACCGGCGGCTGCGTGGAGCCGGCGGTGTACATCCAGAGCGAGGAGGTCCTGCAGGGCGGCCCGCCGCGGCTCGCGAGCTTCGGCTACGCCGACGAGGACGCGATGGAGGTGGGGCTGCCCTGCGGCGGCTCCGTCGACGTGTTCATCGAGCCGCTCGACGCCGGACTGGTGGCGCGGGTGGCGGAGGCGGTGGGCGAGGAGCGCCCCATCGCGTACGTCACCGCGATCGGCGGCGACGAGCCCGGCAGGTCGCGTGTGGTGGAGCACGGCGAGGGCGGCGACGAGGTCGACGCGGCCGTCCGCCCCCTGCTGGCGCTGGGCCGCAGCGAGGTCGTCGAGGTGGACGGCACCGACTGGTTCGTGTCGTCGATCGTCCCCCGGCCCGACATGTACGTGTTCGGCGCGATCGACTTCGCGTCGTCGCTGGCGCGCCTGGGGCGCTTCATGGGCTACCGGGTCACGGTGTGCGATCCGCGGGCGATCTTCGTGACGCCGGCGCGCTTCCCGGACGCCGACGAGCTGGTCACCGAGTGGCCGCAGGAGTTCATCGCCCGCGCCCCCGTCGACGAGCGCACCGCCATCTGCGTGCTCACCCACGACCAGAAGCTCGACGTCCCCGCCCTGCTCGCGGCCCTGAAGACGCCCGCCGGCTACATCGGCGCGATGGGGAGCCGCAACACCACCGACCGGCGCCGCGCCGCGCTGGTGGCGGAGGGCGTGACCGAGGAGGAGCTGGCGCGGGTCCACGCGCCCATCGGCCTGTCGATCGGCGGGAAGACGCCGGAGGAGGTCGCGATCGCCATCGGCGCGGAGATCGTGCAGGTGGCGAACGCCGCCCGGCCCGTCGAGCGGGCCGGCGCGGGCCGGGCCTGACGTCGCGCGGGCGCGGTCGGGGGCGGTGGAGGCGACACGGCGGAACCCCTGGCTGGCCCTGGACGCCGGGACCGACCCGGTGGAGCGGGCCCGCGAGCTGCGCCGCGCCCACGCCGACTTCGTGGGGGGCGGCGAGCCGGCCCCGGCGCTGACCGTCCGCGCGGTCATCGCCGACTCGTGGCGGCGCTCCGCGGGCGCGGGGGTGCGCCCCGAGGGTCACGTCGCGCCGCGGGTCCACTCCGACCAGGAGCTGCGGGAGCTGCGCCACGAGCATCCGCTGGCGCGGATGATGCCGACGTTCCGCAGCCTGCTCTCCGACGTCGCCAGGACGCTCCAGCACCTCGTGGTGGTGTGCTCGGCGGAGGGCGAGCTGCTGTGGGTGGAGGGGCCGCCGCGGGTGCGGGTGCTCGCCGAGGACCGGATGAACTTCACGGAGGGGACGCTCTGGAGCGAGGCGGGGGCGGGCACCAACGCGCTGGGCACGGCGATCGCGGTGGGGCACCCCGTGCAGGTGTTCTCTGCGGAGCACTACAACGCGACGGTCCACCCGTGGACGTGCTCGGCCAGCCCGATCTTCGAGCCGCGCACCGGCCGGCTGCTCGGGACGGTCGACCTGACGGGGCCGTACCGGATGGCCCACCCCCACAGCCTGGCGCTGGTCACGGCCGCGGCGGGGGCGGCGAGCGGGTCGCTGCACCAGGAGCTGTGGCGCGACGACGAGCGGCTGCGCGAGGCGTACATCCGCCGCCACGCCCACCTGGGCCGGCGTCCGACGGGCGTCGTCGCGCGCTCGGGGCGGGTGGTGATGGCCGACCCGATCGGGTGGCTCGGCACCCACGTGGGGCTCCCGGGCGACGGCGGGATCGGCTTCCTGCCGGGCGGCCGCACCTTCCGGGCGGAGGAGCTGCCGGGGGCCGGCGGGTTCCTGGTGTGGGCGGCCGACGACGGCGCCGGCGCCCCCGCCCTGCGGCTGCGGCTGCGCCTGCTGGGCGGGGCGGAGGCCGAACTGGACGGGCGTCCGCTGCACCTGAGCCCCCGCCACGCCGAGATCCTGGCCCTGCTGGCCGCGTCCCCGGACGGCCTCTCGGCCGGTGAGCTCGGCGCGGCCCTTCACGGCGCAGGGGCCTCGTCGACGACCGTCCGCAGCGAGATCTCCCGCCTGCGCCGGCAGCTCGGGCCCGCCCTCGCCACCCGGCCCTACCGGCTGGTCGCCGAGGTCGACGCCGACTTCCTGTCACCCGCGTCAGAGGGCGACCCCGAGCTGCTCCCGGGGTCCGTCGCCCCCGGGATCACGCGCCTGCGGGAGGCCCGCGCCGCCTGACCCGCGGTCCGAGGCCCGAGGGCCCCGGGCTGCAGGGGTCAGTTCGTCGTGAGCCGCACCTGGCCGCGGATCTCGCCGCTGGGGTTCCTCGTGGTGTGGACGTTGACGTAGGTCCTGCCGGCCCTCATGGCCTTCAGGAACGCCGGGCTGAGGGTCGCGGTGCCGGACATGCCGGAGCGGCAGGTGGTGCCGCAGAGCACCACCACCACGGGGCCCGTCCTCCCCTTCGCCCCGGTGTGGATGTGGGCGCCCGCGGGCTTGGAGGTGAGCTTCGAGAAGCGCAGCCTCCAATGGAGGCGCCGGCCCTTCAGGGTCCCGGTGAAGGATCCCCTCGCCGTCGAGGCGCCCTTCGGCGCCGGGACCTCGGTCCGCGCCCTCAGGGTGGCGTGGGCCGTCGTGGTGGTGCCCGAGGCGGCGAGCAGCGCGCCGCCGCCCCCGAGGCCCAGTGCGGCGACCGCCGCGACCGCCAGGGCGCGGCGCGTGCGTGTGGTGGACGTGGTCATGACCCCTCCCGGTTCGGCGAAGCACGGTCGACCGTCCCTACCGGCGCGGGCGCCGATCGGTTCACGCCGGATCGATCGGGCCGGCGGCGGATCCGGAAGCGGCTGCAACCTCCTTGCAACGTTTGACGCGAAGTCCGGCGCACCGGGATGATCGGCTGAGGATCCCGGAAGGAGCCGCCGTGAAGCTCGAACACGAGTTCGAGGTCCCCGCCTCGCCCGACCAGACGCTCCACCTCCTCCTGGACGCCGAGCGCGTGATCCCGTGCATGCCCGGCGCGACGCTGAAGGAGATCGTCGACGAGGACACGTGGAAGGCCGAGATGGGCGTGAAGCTCGGTCCGGTCGGCATGCAGTTCCTGGTGGACGTGAAGCTGCTCGACCGCGACGACGCGGCCCATCGGGTCACGCTCGCCGTGAGCGGCCGCGACACGCGCGGGAAGGGCGGAGCGGAGGGGACGGTGGCGTCGCAGCTCACGGGGATCGAGGGGGGCGGGACGCGGGTGCACATGGACACGGATCTGCGCTTCTCCGGGCAGGTTGCCCAGCTGGGCCGGCCGGGGGTCGTCCAGGACGTGTCCAACAAGCTCGTCGACCAGTTCGCGTCGTGCATCGAGGCGCAGCTGTCGGCGTCGCCGGATGAGGCGGCGGCGGCC
>DASSBX010000404.1:0-4239 GCA_035698305.1 Miltoncostaeaceae bacterium
CGCCTTCCCGATGGTGGGCGGCGACGCCCCCTCCGGCGGCCCCGGCCCCGGCTGGGAGGCGGCCGACAAGTTCTTCGGGAAGGGCTCCGGAAAGAACTGAACCCGCTCGCCCCACGTCCCGGGGGACGTGCGCGCCGCCCCCGCGCCGCCCGGTCGCGGGTCGGTTGAACGCCCGGGGACCGGGTGTATGCTCAACGGGTGCCGGGCGGCCGCCCGGCAGGTACACCGGTTGCAGGGGGGACGCCGGCGTGAGGGCCGAGTCCGATCTTCAAGGTCATCACCGCTCCGAGACGCCCGCCTGCCACCGCTGCGGCCTCCCCCTCCTCGCGGAGGCCCGCTTCTGCCCCTACTGCGAGCGCTGGCTCGACGAGGGCGGGCTCCCCCGCCTCCTCGCCAAGCGCCGCGGGATGGACGACCGCCACGGCCGCCGCCTCGCCGGCGTGTCGGAACGGCTGCTGCTCGTGGTGGGACTGACGCTGTTCACGCTCGTCGCCGCCGCGAGCATCGTCGCCGCGGTCGCGACCTGAGGGGCACCGTGACCAGCGTGGGGAGCGACGGCCTGTTCCAGGTCGGCGACGAGGTGACGGGCGCGTTCCGGTGCGCCGAGTGCGACCTGCTGATCACGTCGCCCACCGAGAGCGACGGCGTGCTGGTGCTGCCCCCGTGCCCGCTCTGCAACTCCGAGGAGTGGCGCCGGGCGCGCTGAGCCCGCGGTCAGGCCGGCGGGGGCTCCAGGGTGTCGATCATCTCCTCCACGGTGAGCGCCGTCAGCGTCTCGAAGCTGGCGCTCCCGCGCGCCGCCAGCTCGAGCGTGATCCGGGCGATGACGGTGGCGTCGGGCGCCTCCACCACGCTCAGGAAGTCGTAGGCGCCGAGCAGCGCCCACTGCTTCACGACGCGCCCGCCGAGCCGCTCGATCTCGCGGTTCACCTCGAGGAGCCGCTCGGGCGTGGTCGCCAGCGTCTGGAGACCCTGGGGGCTGAGGGACGACAGGAGCAGGAACGTCCGCACGGCCGGGAGTGTACGCCGCCTCTAGACTCGGCGGCGTCAACCCACAGCCAGAGGTGAGCAGACGTGGCCCTGCGCGACGATCCCGACCCCCAGTACAACCCGCTCCAGAAGGCGCTTCTCGAGTACGAGGCCACCGCCCTGGAGACGGCCCTGATCGAGTGGACGAGGGAGCACTGGCCGATGGCGGCCCGCGCGATGGTCTACAACCGCGCCGAGGCGGACAAGACCGTCGAGGGCGTGCCCGGAATCCGCAGCGACGACGCCCGCCTGGCCCTCCAGGTCGCCGCCCGCGTCGCGATCTCCGAGCGCGAGCTGATGTGCCGCGCGGTGGCGGCGGTGCTGCCGGAGTGGCTCGAGGCCACCTACGGGCTGACGCCGAAGGGCGCCGACCCGACGGCGGGCTAACCCGCCTTCGGCTCCACCGGGTACCCGGCGTCCTGCCAGGCGGACCACCCGCCGACCAGGACGCCCACCCGGGACCGTCCGTTGTCGAACGCCCACATCGCGATCTTGAGGCTCGTCGCCTCGCCCGGCCGGTCGCAGTAGAAGATCAGCTCCCTGCCCTCCGGCAGTGAGGCGATCTGACCCTCGAACTCCATGGGGTCGATGCGGATGGCGTTCTTCACCTGGGCGTCCGACTCCCGGTAGCCGATGTCGCGCACGTCGACCGGCTGCACGGCGTCGCCCATCTTGAACGCGGCCGCCAGGTCCACCGGCTGCCACCGCGAGACGTCATCCCAAGCCATCCGCCGCTCCCTCTCCTCCCTCGGAACGCGGCAACGCTAGCACCCGCTCCGCCTCGTCCAGCGACCCCGCGCCGGCGGCCGCCAGCACCGCGTCGCGATAGGCCTCGGTGCGCGGCGTGACGACGCCCTGGGCGAGCGCGCCCGCCAGGTACCGCACCCCGTTGCGCCGCCCGTCGCGGTGGACGCTCGCGACCGCCCGCCGCGCGAGCGCGGCCGGCGTGATGTCCGGCGCCGGGAGATTCCGCGGCAGGGAGCAGGTGAGCACCAGCCGCTCCTCCTCGCCGGGCACCTCCACCTGCAGGATCCCGCGTGAGGTGAGCAGCCCCTCCCGCTCCGCCAGCAGGTCGGCGGCCTGCCCCAGCTCAAGGTGCCCGGCGAGCAGCAGCAGGGCGCCGTCGACCGGCCCGCCGTCCGGGTGGGGCACCAGGACCGGGCCGCCGTTCCAGCGCTGCGAGGCCCGCCCGTACTCCACCGGGAAGGGCGTCCGGCAGGGGACCACGCCGGTGATCAGCGGCCCGAGGGAGCCGGGGCTGTGGAGGAGCGACCCGTAGGCGAGGATCGCCAGCGGCCGCTGCGCGACCGGCCTCGCGACGAGCCCCACCGCGCCCGTCCCCGCTACGCGATCAGCTCGAGCAGGCTGGCCGCGTGCCCCTGGGGCTTCACTTTGTAGAGCGCCTGGCCGACCGTCGTGTCGGGGTTGATCACAAACGTGCTGCGCTCGACCCCCATGTACGTCTTGCCGTACCTCGACTTCTCCACCCAGACTCCGTACGCCTCGGCGGCCTCGTGGTCCGGGTCGCTGAGGAGGGTGAACGGCAGGCCGTGGTTGTCGCGGAACTTCACGTGGCTGGCGATCGGGTCGGGGCTCACCCCGATCACGCGGATGCCGGCGGCGTCGAAGTCGGCCTGCATGTCACGGAACTCGCACGCCTGGATGGTGCAGCCCGACGTCTCGTCCTTGGGATAGAAGTAGAGGGCGACGGTCTGCCCGGCCAGGTCGGAGAGGCTCACGGTGGAGCCGTCGTCGGCCTGGAGGGAGAAGTCGGGGGCCTTCTGCCCCGCCTCGAGTCGCGCCATGCTGACCTCCTGATGTTCGGCCGCCCCAGGCTACCGGCCGGGACGCCGCGCGGGCCGTCTACCATCCGCGGCGTGAGCGCACCCTCACGCGTGGTCGTCCGGGACGCCCGGCCGCAGGACGCCGACGCGGTCGCGGCGATCGTGGCCGACGGACTCGCCTCCAAGTACCGCCCGGCCCTGGGTGACGCCGCGGCCCGGGCGATCGCCGCGCTCGTGCGGTACGACCTGGAGGCCGGCGCCGGATCGCGCCACCTCGTGGCCGAGCTCGACGGCCGGATCGCCGGCGCCGTGCACCTCGTCACCGGCGGCGAGCGGCCGGCGGGCGTGGCGGCGGCCCTGGTGCGGGCGGTCGGGTGGTGGACGGCGCTGCGCGCGATCATGGTGCTGAGCCTGCTCGACCACGGGGGGATCCGTCCCGACGAGGCCTACCTCGACGAGCTCGCCGTGGCCGGATGGGCCCGGCGCCGTGGTGTCGGGCGGGCCCTCCTGGAGGCCTGCGCCCGCGAGGGCCGCCGCGCCGGCAGGCGCCGCCTGACGCTGTGGGTGACGACCGACAACGCGCCCGCCCTGGCGCTCTACGCCGCGGCGGGCTTCGAGGAGACGCGGCGGCGGCGGATGCTGGCGGGGCGCCTGGTGTTCCGCGCCCCGGGGGCCAGCCTCATGGCGCGGCCGCTGGCTCCGGGTTGAGCGCCTCCTCGGGGACCACCGCCGGGGCGAGCGCCGCGGGCAGCTCCAGCCGCGCCGCGCCGTCGGGACCGGCCTCCACCGTCAGACGCCCCCCGATGCGCTCCGCCAGCGCCGTCGCCACGCCGAGCCCCAGGCCGGCACCCGGCAACCCCGCCGCCGTGGCGCCGCGGGCGAACCGCTCGGTGATGCCGTGGACCTCGTCGCCCGCGATGCCCGGCCCCGTGTCGGACACGGCCAGCTCGACGGTGCCGCCGGGCAGCGCCCGGCCCGACAGGGTGATCGTGCCGCCCCGCGGCGTGTACGTCGCGGAGTTCGCGATCAGGTGGCTCAGGATCTCGTGCACCAGCGCGGCGTCGGTGCGCATGGGCGGCAGGTCGGACGGCAGCGCCGTCTCGAGGCGCAGGCCGCGGTCGCGCAGCCGTCGGTCGAACGCCGTCCCCAGCCCGTAGGCGATTCCGCCCGCGCCGACGGGACGCAGCCGCAGGGGATGGGCGCGCGGGTCGTTGGAGGTGCCGCGCAGCAGCTGCCCGACGAGGCGCTCCATGCGGTCGGCGGCGGCCTGGATGCGCCGCACCGTGCCGACTGCCGAGGAGGGGACCTGGCCGACCAGGTCGGACCCGAGGGCCTGGATCTCGCTCACCGGGGCCTGCAGGTGGCGGGCCGCGGCGCCGGTCACCTGGCGGCGCACGACCGCCATGCGCGCCTGCTCGCTCCGATC
>DASSBX010000405.1:0-5504 GCA_035698305.1 Miltoncostaeaceae bacterium
GCGGCGCGGGTTCGCCGAGGGCGTGCGGGAGGGCGCCGTGGCGGTGGCGTTCTGCGACGCCGACGGCGAGTACGCGCCTGAGGAGCTCCCGGCGATGGTGGCCCCGATCCTGGCGGGTGACGCCGACTACGTGGTGGGATCCCGCTTCCGCGGCGACATCCGCCACATGCGGCCCCACCGCCGCCTCGGGAACCTGGTGCTCACCCGCCTGCTGCGGCTGGTGGCGCGCACGCCGCTCACCGACGGGCAGAGCGGCTACCGGGCCCTGTCGCACGCCGCGGCCCGCGACGCCGAGGTCATCCACGACTTCAACTACGCGCAGGTGCTGACCCTCGACCTGCTCGGCAAGGGCTTCCGCTACGCGGAGGTGCCGATCGGCTACGCCTTCCGCGAGCACGGCCGCTCGTTCGTGCGCCTCGGCCGGTACCTGCGGACGGTGGTCCCGGCGGTGCACCGGGAGCTGAACGCCCCCGCCGCTGCCGGCTCAGGGGACGGCGGACGCGGCGCTGACGCCGCCGATGGTGCGCACCGTGACCTGGTCGCCGGGGGCCGGCCAGTCCCGCAGCCGGACGGAGCCGCACGTCACCGCCAGGATCCGCGCGGGGTCGACGGGCGTCCCGTTCACGAGGACGTCGGTCTCGCCGCAGGCGAAGCCGGTCCCGCGGATGGTCACGTCGGGCTCGGCGGCGCGGTCGCCGTCGAATGAGGTGATGGCCGGGACCACCTGGAGCTCCGCCGATCCGTGGCCCGGCACCCGCACCCATCCGCGCGGGCTCGTGCACGCCGGGAGCGTCGCCGACAGCGACCCGAGGCCGGGGGCGACCGTGGCGGGCACGGTCAGGACGCCCCGCTCGCAACCGCCGGCCGCCCCCGGGCGCAGGGTCTCGAGCACCACCTGGGGGGTCGCGAACCCGGCCTGGGTGATCGCCAGCACCTCCGGGGGGATGGCGACGTCGATCGCCTGGCCGGCGTTCGCCGACGGGAGGCCCGTGACGGCCGCGGTCCCGCTCGCCGCCGTCGAGGCGATGCGGATGCCCGGCAGCACGGTCACGTCCGCCGTCACGTAGCGCCCCGGGTCGAGCGACGACGCCGCCCGCACCCGCGCGCCGCCCACCGGCGGGCGGCTCGGCGCCGTGTAGCGCGCGCTCGGGCCGGCGGGGGTCACGGTGCCGCGGTCGGGGCCGCCGTCCACGGTCCAGATGATCCCGGTCTGCTGGCTGGCCGTCACGGCCGCGGTGACGGTGGCCGACCGCTCGGTGGGCACGGTGGGCGCCGCCGGCGCCAGGGTCGCGGTGAACTCGTAGGCCGCGATGGTGTCCGGGAGGTACAGCACCCGCCGCACGCGGACCTCGGCGCACTCCATGAGCACGGCGTTCGCCTCGAGCGGGAAGGGGTCGTCCTCGATCCGCCGCTGGGCGGTGATGTGGTTGAAGCCGGAGGTCAGGGGGACGGTGCGCCGGAAGATGCGGTTCACGCTCGTGAACACGTTCTGGATCGCGTGCTCCGGGCCGATCGGGTGGAAGGTCTCGTCCTCGCCGTTGCGGACCGCGAGGAAGTTGGCGTCGAGCCCCCCGACCTCCCACGCCGGGACGGTCGCCACCAGGTTGTCCGTGTGGAAGAGGTCCGGTCCGGGCGTCGGCGCCGGCCGGCATGCGCCGATGGCGTAGCCGTCGACGCGGATCTCGCCGGTCGGGGGACTCCCGAGGGCGATCTGGAGCGGCGTGCGCGCCTCGATCGCGGTCCCGGCGCTGATGCCGCGCGGCGTCGACCCCGACGTCGCCACGATCGCCCCCTGCCCCCGGGCGAGCCCCGCGAGGTGGATCGACCCGCCGCCGCCCCCGCCCCCGCTGCCGCCGTGCCCCGCGCTCGAGTACCAGTCGCCGTTCCCGCGCCCGCCCCGGCCGCCGTCGCCGCCGCGGGCCACGACGCTGCCGTACGCCCACAGCTCGCGGCCGGCCGTGATCCGGACCGCCCCGCCGCCGGCGCCGCCGCCGCCCCCGCCGCCGCCGGGCCGCCCGGGCGAGACGAGGCCCTCGCCGCCGCCTCCGCCGCCCCCGCCGCCGCCGCCGCCCGGCGCGAATCCGGGCGGATACGACGACGCGGCCGCGCTCACGATGTGCGGGTTCGGCGGGGACTGCCCGGCCAGGCCGTCGTCGGTC
Organism: Miltoncostaeaceae bacterium; assembly: GCA_035698305.1. Classification (GTDB taxonomy): domain Bacteria; phylum Actinomycetota; class Thermoleophilia; order Miltoncostaeales; family Miltoncostaeaceae; genus Miltoncostaea. The sequence continues at coordinate 2,160 of DASSBX010000405.1, forward strand.
CCGTGGGGCAGCGGGCCCCACCCGGCGCTGGGGCTGCCGAGCCCGCCCGCGCCGCCCACGCCGAGCGTCCCGGGCGGCGCGCCGAGGCCCGAGACGCCGGTGGCGCCGTTCGTGATCGCCGGCGGTCCCACGCCGATGAGGGCGCCCGCCCCGCCGGCGCCGCCGCCGCCCGCGTTGAAGGGGGCGGCGCCCGCCCCGCCCGCGCCGCCGGGGCCGCCGGCCACGTTCGAGGGCGGGGTGCCGCCCCCGGCCCCGTCGGCGGCCACGACGCGGACGTCGCCCCAGATCTGCGCGTCGCTGAGCACGTCGATGGTCACGGGCGGGACGGTGGAGGCCACGTCCAGGCGGCCGCCGGTGTCGACGTCGAGGCGCGACAGCCGGACCGGCGCGGTGACGGTGGCGACCTCGCCGGCGCGGACGCGGATCTCGTCGCGCCCGAGGATCGGGAAGGGCGCCTCCACCCAGCCCGCGGGCGTCTGCACCCGCAGCACGTGGTTGGAGAGCACGGGCGGCGCGCCCGGCGGCGAACCCGGCAGCTCGGGGATCGCATCGACGCGGATCGTGGTGGCCAGCCGGGTTCCGTCGCGGGTGACGGCCGCCCCCCACGCCCGGATCCGGGCGTCCACCGCGTCGCCGGCCCGCACGGTGACGTAGGTCGCCCCGGGCACGAAGTTGCCGCCCGTCACGAGCACGGCGACGGTGGCGCCCTCCTCGACGGGCGGGCTGCCCTCCACCGAGGTGATGACCGGCGCCGAGGGCTCCACCGGCATCAGGTCCTTGACGCGCGACACGTCGGGGACGATCCGGATCGTGTCGTACAGGCGCTCCAGCCCGACCACGGCCCGCATGCCCTGCGGGTCGACGACCGCCCGGCCGACCTCCCGCCAGCTGCCGCCCACCTCGGCTTCGACGCGCAGCACGGAGCCCGGCGTCGCGTGGGTCTCGAGCGCCACGTCGAGCTCGGCCGCCGCGTCGAGCGCCGCCGCCGTGAGCGAGACCTCGGCGGCGATCACCTCCCCGCGGCGCCCGGCGGCCCGCGCCGCGCGGGGGCGCACCTCGATGGCGGCGGCCTCCGCGAGCGCGCCCTCGGGCAGCGTCAGGGTGGCGCGGCCGTCCCCGGAGGTCACCGTGCCGCCGCGGGCGCCCAGGGTGGCGGTGCCGCCCCGTGGGGCGATCACGCGCACGGTCGTCTCCGCCCGCACCCGCGGGTCGGCGGCGAGCGCCGCCCGCACGACGACGCTGCCGGGGGCGTCGTGGCCGACGTGCAGCGTCCCGTCGTCGTCGATCGCGACGCCCGGCGGATCGCCGGCGACCGACCACGTCACGGCGCCGTCGCGCGACCCGCGGACGACCGCCTGGAGCCGGACCTCCTCGCCCTCGGCCGCGAGCGGCTCGTCCGGCAGGATCGCGAGCGTCGCCCGCGGCCGCACGGGCCCGCGCGCGCGACCGCTCCCGAGCCCCGTCCGGACCTCGAGCGACCCGGCGTCGACCAGCCCGGAGGCGTGGACCAGCAGCTCCCCGGGAGCGACCTTCGCGACCGGCGCGGGCGCGCCGTCGAGCAGCACGACGAGGTCCGGGCCGTCGAACCCGGCGCCGCGCACGACGAGGACGCCCTCCGCGCCGCGCCACCGGGCGCCGTCGACGCGGGGCGCGGCCGCCCCGCGGGTCCCGAGCCGCACGGATGCCGTCGCCGGCGGGCTCACCCCGCCGCCCTCGCCGACGAGCCGGACGGTCACGGCGTACTCGCCCCCCGGCGCCCGCGCGTCGAGGCGCAGGGGCGTCCGCACGCCGCCGCCGGGCGGGGCGGCCAGCGCGCCCTGCTGTGCCGCGCCGGCGGGGCGCGCGACCGTGAGGTGCGCGACCGCGCCGGCGGACCCCTCCCAGGCGAGGTGGAGGCGCGGGGTCACCTCGCTGCGCGCGCCCGGTCGCGCCACCTCCCGGTCGAGGGCCTCCCACGCGACGACCCGCAGGCCGCCGTCGGTGCCGGTGGAGGGGACCGCGACGGGCAGCTCGCCGGCCTCGCCGCGGCGCCCCCGCGCGTCGAGCGGCGCGATGCGCACCGTCGCGCGCCCGCCGGGGAGGGCCCGCGCGTCGATCGCGGCGATCCCCTCCCCGGTCCCCCGGGTGAGGGGCGGCGGGGGTTGCCGGAACTCCATGACGCCCGCGTCGTGCGCCACCGTGACCGCGATCCCGGCGACGTCGTCCGCCCGGGGTGCGAGCACCGTGAAGGCGATGTCGATCCGCCCGCGCGCCTCGCCGTCGACGGCCGTCGCACCGGTGATCTCGATCCGCGCCCTCGCCATGGCCACCCCCGCCGATGCCGCGGCAAGCATCCGTCCCCGCCGCGCCGCCGGTCAAGGACCGGCGGATCGCGGGAATTCAGTCCTCCACCACGTGCTCGGCGAAGCGGGCGCGGGCGGCGACCCACGCCCCGTCGTCGAACCCGCCGCCCGGGCGGAGGCAGTCGACCGCCGCCCACGCCATCGCCAGGGCGTGGTGGGCGTTGTCGTGGACGAACAATCCCTGGCGGCCCAGCGTGAGCAGGGCGGGCCGGGCCGCCGCCCACGCGTCCAGGGGCGCGAGGTCGTCGGCGTAGCCGGCGCGGAGCACCGGGTAGGCGTTGGCGAGGCGCTCCACGTGCACCTGGACGGGCGCCGGGCGCGGGAGGCCGGCGGCGGCGAGGCCGTCGGCGGCCAGGCGGCCCAGCGCGTCGTCCGACGCGCCCCACAGGGCGTCGCCGGCGTCGCAGGGGATCTCGGCGCACAGCACCGTGCGGTCGGGCGGGTCGTCGCCGTCGCGGTAGTTCGGCGGCTCCGACACCCGCGTCACCGGGGTGTCCATCTCGGGGAGGTAGTGGGCGTCGAACGGGCTGTACCGGCCGCCCTCGAGCACCAGGTACACCAGCAGCATCGCCCGGAAGCGCAGGGTCTCCGTCGCGGCGAGCGCGTCCGCGCCGGGGGCGGGGCGGGTCATCGCGGCCAGGGCCGTGAGCGGGATGGTCGACCACACCCGCCGCCCGCGCACCTGCCGCCCGCCGGCGACCGTCACGCGCGCGCCGCCCGGGTCCAGGTCGACGGCGGTCACCTCGGCTCCGAGCTCGACCCGGGCGCCCGCGGCGGCGGCGTCGTCGGCCAGCGCCTCCCACAGCTGGCCGTAGCCGCGTCGCGGCGACAGGAACCCGCGCCGGGCCGCGTCGGGCGACGACACCACGCGGCGCAGGATCCGGCCGGGGGAGCTCGCGCCGACGCGCCGGCGCGCCTGCTCGCCGGCGAGCCCCTCGGGCGGCAGGCCCCCGATCTTCTCGGCGTACGGGAAGTAGAACCGCTCGCAGATCGTGGGGCCGAG
>DASSBX010000406.1:0-6053 GCA_035698305.1 Miltoncostaeaceae bacterium
CGGGGTGATCGACTGGAGCGACGCCGCGGTCGCCGACCCCGCGGGCGACCTGGGCCGCATCCTCCGCGACCTGGGGCCCGCCGGGCTCGACGCCGCCCTCGCGGAACTCGACCCGCCCGAGCCTCGGGCCACCCGGTCGCGCGCCGTGTTCCGCGCCCGCTGCGGGGCGCTGGAGGACATGGCCTACGGCCGCGACGCGGACCGCCCCGCCCCCCTGGCGGCCGCGGTGGGCGCGCTCGACCGGCTCTTCGGCTGAGCTCCGCCGGTCGGCGGGTCAGCCGACCGGGGAGCACACCTCGACGAGGGTCCCCCAGGGGTCGCGGACCCACCCGACCACCTGCCCGTGCGGCTGCTCCTCCGGCGGGCTCAGCGACGTGCAGCCCGCCTCCACCGCGTGGGCGAAGGCCGCGACGGGGTCGTCGAACACCATCGCCAGCTCCACGTTGAACGGCTGCCCCGCCCCGTCAGGCAGCCGCACCCCGCCGGCGAAGTTGCCGAGGGCGAGCGACTCGTGGGCGAACGCCAGCGCCGTGTCGCCCGTCGCGAGCTGCCCGAACGTGCCGGACGGGTCGATGAACGTGCGCTCCAGCCCGAACGCCCGCTCGTAGAACGCGATCGCGTCGTCCACCGCGGGGACGTACACGATCACCCAACCCAGCCGTGCGCGCTCCACCATCGTCGCCTCCTCCATGTCGATGGGGAGAGTCTCGCGCGGCGCGGCGCCGCCGTCGTGTACGAAACGGCTACGGCGCCCGGTACAGGAGGCGCGACGGCGCGACGCGCCAGGTCACGGCACTCGTGCGACAGGTGCGACTGGTCGGCGAAGCCGGCCCGGAAGGCCAGCTCGGCGAGGTCCGCCGCCGGGTCGGCCCCGGCCAGGGCGACGGCGCGCTGGAGCCGCAGCACCCGCGCCAGGCGGCGGGGCCCGTAACCGACCTGGGCGACCACGCGGCGGCGCAGGTGGCGCGCGCCGATGCCCGCGTCGTCGGCGACCCGGGCGACCGGCGTGCGCGGGTCGTCGCCCATCCGGCGGGCCACCTCGGCCACGAGCGGGTCGGGCCGCGGTGCCCGCCGCGCACGGGCGGAGAGCCAACCGAGCATGCGCTGCGCCCGCTCGGCGGCGCTCCGGTCGCCCTCCATCCCGGCGGCGAGGCGGCGGGCGGCGTCGCCCCACAGGTCGGCGGCGGGGACGTCGGCCTCGCGGAGCGCCTCGGCGCCCACGCCGAACACCGGCGGCGCGCCGCCCGGCCGCATGCGGATGCCGACGGCGGTCTCGCCGGGCGCCATCCCCGACAGGAAGGCCGTGAGGTTCGGCCCCACGGCGCGTAGGCCCCGGCGGTCGTCCCACAGCAGGTCCATGCACCCGTCGGGGAGCACGCGGTGGACGTGCCCGTCGGGCCCGGCGCCGAGCTGCCAGGCGCACGCCACCCACGGCGCGAGGGCCGGCGGCGCCGGTTCCTCGCGGTACGTGGCGGAGCCCGGGGTCACACGGCGGTCCCGGCGTGCAGGCGCGGGTACAGGGGGAAGCGGTCGCCGATGGCGCGGGAGCGGACCCGCAGCGCCTCGAGGTCGCCATCCGACGCCTCCGGCCGGAGGGCCGCGACGATGATCTGGCCGATCTCCCGCATCTCCGGCTCGCGGAGGCCGCGGGTGGTGAGGGCGGCGGTGCCCACGCGCAGGCCGGACGTGACGGTGGGCGGCCGCTCGTCGAACGGGACGCCGTTCTTGTTCACGGTGATGCCGGCCGCCTCCAGCCGGTGCTCCCCGTCCAGCCCGGTGAGCGGCGTGGCGGAGAGGTCGACGAGCACCAGGTGGTTGTCGGTGCCGCCGCTGACCAGGTCGACGCCGCCGGCGAGAAGCTCCTCGGCCAGGGCCTCGCAGTTGTCGACGATCGCCCGCTGCCGGGCGCGGAACTCGGGCGTGAGGGCCTGCCCGAGGGCGACCGCCTTGCCGGCGATCACGTGCATCAGCGGGCCGCCCTGCAGCCCGGGGAACACGGCCTTGTCGACCTTCGCCGCCAGGTCCTCGTTGCACAGCACCATGCCGGCGCGGGGGCCGCCGAGCGTCTTGTGGATGGTGGTGGTGACGATGTCGGCGATGCCGACCGGCGTGGGGTGGACGCCGGCGGCGACGAGCCCGGCGATGTGGGCCATGTCCACCATGAAGCGCGCGCCCACCTCGTCGGCGATCTCGCGGAACGCCGGGAAGTCGATGATCCGCGGGTAGGCGGAGGCGCCGGCGACGATCAGCGCGGGGCGGAACTCCCGCGCCATGTCGCGCACCTGGTCGATGTCGATGCGCCCGTCCTCGCGGCGCACGCCGTAGTGGTGGAACTCGTAGAGCTTCCCGGAGAAGTTGACCTTCAGGCCGTGCGACAGGTGGCCGCCGTGCGACAGCGCCATCGCCAGCACGCGGTCGCCCGGGGACAGCGTCGCCGCGTAGGCCGCCTCGTTGGCGGTGGAGCCGGAGTGGGCCTGCACGTTGACGTGGTCGGCCCCGAACAGCTCGGTGGCGCGGTCGATGGCGAGCTGCTCCACCTGGTCGACGACCTCGCAGCCGCCGTAGTACCGCTTGCCGGGGAGGCCCTCGGCGTACTTGTTGGTCAGCACGGAGCCCACGGCCTGCAGCACCGCGTGGCTGGTGAAGTTCTCGCTCGCGATCATCTCCAGCGTGTCGCTCTGGCGCTCGAGCTCGGCGCCCAGCAGGCGCGCGACCTCGGGGTCGGCCTCGGAGATGTCCTGCGAGAGGTAGCTGTCGTCGTCGATGAAGCTCACGCCGTCCCCCGGCTGTGGTGGTCTCTCCCGGCCCGAGGGTACACCGCTAGCGCGGATGGACCACGGGGACGCCGACCGCGTCGAGGGCGGCGGTGACGGCGGCGGGATCGGGGCCGGGCCGCAGCAGCCGCGCGGGGCCGCCGAGCACGACCTCCCGCAGGTCGACGACCGCCGAGGCGGTCCCCGGCAGCACCCCGAGATCCAGCTCGGCGGCGGCGCCGTCGCGGATGCGGCGCGGGATGGCGTCGAGGCGGTCGGGGTCGCGGCCGCCGGGCTCGTTGGCGCTGGTGGCGACCAGGAACATGTCGAGCGCCGCGATCTCCCCCTCCATCCGCGGCGCGCGCACCCCGACCGAGCCCCCCGGCTCGCCCGCGGCCGCGGCGAAGCGGCCGGTCGGGTCGGGCACCAGGCACGTCGCGGGGCCGGGCAGCACGGCCAGGGCGGCGTCGCGGGTGCCCGCGTCGAGCGGCGCCAGCGCCTCCTCCAGGAGGGCCGGCGCGTAGACCAGCACCTGACACGGCTGGGAGCGGGGGCGCCCCTTCATCGCGTAGAGCGCCGCGACCCCCTCGGGCCGGTCGAGCGCCGCCGCCAGCCCGTAGACGGTGTCGGTGGGCACCAGCGCCAGGCCACCGGCGTCGAGCGCCGACCGCAGGGCGGCGACGGCGCCGATCACCCGAACCGCCCGCCGACGGCGCGGGCGATGCCGGCGAGGTCGTCGCGCGACGACGCCTCCCGGGCTCCGGCGTCGCGCAGCATCGCCGCCACGCCGGGCGCCTGGCCGGCCCCCACCTCCATCAGCAGCCACCCGCCCGGGACGAGGTGGGCGGGCGCGTCGCGCACGATCGCCGCGATCGCCTCCAGGCCGGTGGGCCCGGCGACCAGCGCCTCGCGCGGCTCGAACGCCAGCTCCGGCGGCGCGCCGGCCAGGTCGGCGTCGGACAGGTACGGCGGGTTCGCGACCACGGCGTCGTATGCCCGCCCGGCGAGCCCGGCGAACCCGTCGGAGCGGACGAGCTCGACGGCGGCCTCCGCCGCCGCCGCGTTCGCCTCCGCGACCGCGAGCGCCCGCGGGGAGGCGTCGATCCCCGTCACGCGCAGCCCCTCCCCCTCGGTGGCCAGGGCCACGGCGATCGCCCCGCTGCCGGTGCCCCAGTCGAGCACGGCCGCCCCGGCGGGGAGCACCTCGAGCGCCCACTCCACGAGCACCTCCGTCTCGGGGCGCGGCACCAGCACGCCGGGACCCACCCGCAGCCGCAGCCGCCGGAACGCCCGCTCGCCCGTGAGGTACGCGACCGGCTCGCGCCTGCCCCGCCGGCCGATCAGCTCGCGGCACCGCGCCAGCTCGGGCGGCGTGAGGGGCCGCTCGGAGTCGGTGTAGAGCCCGAGGCGCTCCACGCCGAGCGCGTGGGCCAGCAGCAGCTCGGCGTCGAGGCGCGGCGAGGCGGAGCCGCGCTCGGCCAGGAAGTCCCTGCTGCGCCGCAGGACCTCCCCGATCGTCAGGGGACCCTCGGTGCTCAGCGGCGGGCGCGCGCCATCATGAACGCGGCGAGCGGCCCGAGCAGGAACTCGTGCACGGCGTCGGCGGCCTCGCGCAGGGCGGCGACGCTGGACAGCGTCTCGGACGACGTCTCGACGAGCCGGATGTAGACCTTCGACGGCTCGGAGTGCATCGGCTCGACCGCGCACTCCAGCGATGCCTCGCCGCGGCGGCGCCAGATGCGCAGGCCCAGCGACACGTCGTCGCCCTGCAGCAGGTCGAGGCGGTCACCGTCGATCTGGAGGACGTTCTCCACCAGGAGCTCGCGCGCGGCCTCCTCGTCGCCGACGTCCCAGACCGCGACGATCGTGATGTCCTCCACCCACAGCTCGCCGACGCCGTAGCGCTCGACGGCCTCGCCCACCAGGCCGATCACCCGCTCGGCGCCCTCCAGGTAGCCGAGGCTCGTGACGCCGCAGGAGGCGATGTGGGTGGGGCGCAGCACGCACTCCGACCCGTCGTGGCTCGACAGCGTGGCGCCCGCGTCGGAGTGGTACTCGAAGCGGCTGAGGCCGTAGCGGTCGCTGACGTCGGCGAAGAAGCCGGCGAGGTCGTCGCGCGGCATGTCCACGTCGTCGTGGCGGACGGTCAGGCCGAGGAACTCGATGCGCAGGAGGGCGGGGTCGGGGCTCACGAGACCCCGCCGTTCCCGTCCGCGTCGGACTGCTGCTCCAGCAGGCGGCGGCGCTCCTCCGCGGCGAGGGCCTCGGTGAGGCCGCCCAGGTTCCCCACCAGCACCTGCTCGCGCAGCGGCAGCGTGACCCCCACCCGGTGGTCGGTGACCCGGTTCTGGGGGAAGTTGTACGTCCGCACCTTCTCGGAGCGGTCGCCCGAGCCGATGCTCGACTTGCGGGCCTGCGACATCTCCGCCTCACGCTCCGCGCGCGCCCGCTCGTAGAGGCGCGCCCGCAGGACCCGCATGGCGCGCTCGTAGTTCTGGAGCTGGCTCTTCTCGTCCTGCATCGACACCACGATCCCCGTGGGCAGGTGCGTGAGGCGGACGGCGGAGTCGGTGGTGTTGACGCTCTGGCCACCGGGGCCGCTGGAGCGGTAGACGTCGCGCTTGACGTCGTTGCGGTCGATGGTGATGTCCACGTCCTCCACCTCCGGCAGCACCGCCACGGTGGCCGTGGAGGTGTGGATGCGCCCCTGGCTCTCGGTGGCGGGGACGCGCTGGACCCGGTGGACGCCCGCCTCGTGCTTGAACACGGCGAACGCCCCGCGGCCCTTCACGGCGATGGTGGCCTCGCGCAGGCCGCCGGCGTCGGCCTCCGCGGAGGACATGAGCTCCACCTTGAGCCCGCGCGACTCGGCGTACCGCGTGTAGACGTCGAGCAGGTCGCGCGCGAAGAGCGCGGCCTCCTCCCCGCCGGCGGCGGCGCGGATCTCGACGAGCGTGTCGCGGTCGTCGTCGGGGTCGGGCTCGATCATGGCCTCGCGCACCTGCGGGGCCAGGTCGTCCAGCTCGCGCTCGGCCTCGTCGAGGATCGCCCGCAGGTCGGGGTCGTCGTCCTCCGCCACGAGCTCGCGCGCCTCGTCGGCACGGGCCTCCGCGTCGCGCCAGCGCTCGGCCAGGGCGAAGGCGCCGGCCAGGTCGGACCAGCGCTTGTTCACCTCGGCGTACCGCGCCCGGTCGGAGGGCAGGCCGGGATCGGCCAGCGCCTCCGAGAGCTCGTCACGGGTGCGCAGGATCTGGTCGACGAGCGACCTTGCGGCCGCGTCGCTCATTGCTGGGTGCCGGC
>DASSBX010000407.1:0-2926 GCA_035698305.1 Miltoncostaeaceae bacterium
ATCCTGGCCGAGCTGCTGGTGGAGCGCCACGGGGTGCTCACCCGCTCCGCCGTGCTGTCGGAGGGGGTGCCGGGGGGCTACGCCGCCGTCTACCCGGCGCTCGCCGACCTGGAGACCCTGGGCACGGTGCGCCGCGGCTACTTCGTCGCCGGCCTCGGCGGCGCCCAGTTCGCGATGCCCGGCGCCGTCGAGCGCCTGCGCGATCTGCGCGACGCCCCCGTCGACGGCGACCCCCACGTGCTCGTGCTGGGCGCCGCCGACCCCGCGCAGCCGTACGGCGCCGCCGCCCCGTGGCCGAAGCGTGAGAACGCCAGCCGGTCGCCGTCGCGCGCGTTCGGCGCCCAGGTGGTGCTGGTGGACGGCGCGCCCGCCCTGTACCTGGAGCGCGGCGGGAAGAGCCTGCTCACGTTCGACGGGCTGGAGGACGGCCGCCTGGAGCTGGCCGTCCGGGCCCTGGCCGACTGGATCCTGGCCGACCGCCGCCGCAAGGCCGGCATCGAGCGCGTCGACGGCGAGCCGGTGTTCGGGTCGTCGCTGCAGCCGCTGCTGGCGGACGCGGGCTTCCGGACCGACCTGCGCGGGATGGTCCTGCGGGCCTGACCGGGAGACCGCCCTTGGCGGTCGCCGCATCTGCGCCCGGCAGGGTGGTCGCGGCCTGGCAGGACGGGATGCTGCCGCTCGGCCCGGGCGCGCGTGTGGCGCTCCTGCTGACACCCGAGCCGACGCTCACGTCGTCCCGGTCGAGCATCCTGACGCTCGGCTAGGCGTACCTCGCGAGGGCCCTCTGGGCCGGGCCGGCGTAGCCGCCGCCGAACAGCACCACGTGGACCAGCAGCGGGTACAGCTGCCACAGGTCCACTCGGTCATCGTGGCCGGGCGGGAGCGGGAACGCCTCGTGGTAGGCGGCGAAGGCGGCGGCGGGGAAGCCGCCGAACAGGCGCATCATCGCCACGTCGACCTCGCGGTGACCGCCGTGGACGGCCGGGTCGAGGACGACGGGACCGCCCTCGGCGGCGAGGATCGCGTTGCCGCCCCACAGGTCGCCGTGCAGGCGGGCGGGCGGCTCCGGCGGCCCGGCCAGATCGGCCAGGCGGGCGCGCAGGCGCTCCAGGTCGCGCAGGAACCGGCCGTCGAGCGTGCCGGCGGCGACGGCCGCCTCGGCCATCGGGATGAGGCGGCGCTCGACGTAGAACTCCGGCCATCCGCCGGGGACGGGGTCGTTGCGCTGGGGCAGCGGCCCGATGAAGTTGTCGCGCCCCCAGCCGAAGGCCGGCGCGCCCGCCCGGTGCAGGCCCGCCAGGCCGCGGCCGAACGCCTCCGGGTCGGACGGCCCCGGGGCGATCCACTCGAGCGCCAGGAAGCGGGGCGCGCCCGGGTCGTCGGCGACGGCGAGCACCTCCGGTGTGCGCAGCGCGTCCGCCGCCGCCAGCCAGGCGAGGCCGTCGGCCTCCGCGCGGAACGCCCCGGCCGGGGCATCCGGATGGTGCTTCACGAACGCGGCGCGGCCGTCGGCCAGCGTCAGCCGCAGCGCCCGGTTGATCGACCCGCCGTGGACCGGGCGCGAGCCCACGACCTCGGCGCCGAGCGCCGCGCCGACGGCGACGGCCAGGGCGTCGGCGTTCACGCCCCGGCGAGCGCCCCCGCGCGCAGGTGGGCGATGAGCCCCGCGCAGGCGCGCTCGACCATGTCGAGCACGGCGGTGAAGCCCTCCGGGCCGCCGTAGTACGGATCGGGGACGGAGCGGTCCCCGTCGTCCGCCTCGGGGTCCCACTCGCGCAGCAGGTGGACCTTCGCGACCGCCGCGGCATCCGGCGCGAGGGCCCGCAGGTCGGCGGCGTTCTCGGCGTCCATCGCCACCACCAGGTCCACGCGGTCGAAGTCCTCCGCGCGGAACTGGCGCGCACGGCCCTCCATGACGATCCCGCGGGTGCGCGCCTCGGCGGTCGCCCGGCGGTCGGGCGGGTGGCCCGCGTGCCACGACCCGGTGCCGGCGCTGCAGACCTCCACCCGCCCGCCGAGCCCCTCGCGCGCCAGCCCGTGCCGCATCACCGCCTCGGCCGTCGGCGACCGGCAGATGTTGCCGAGGCAGACGAAGCAGATGCGGTAGGGCTCGGGCGCGGCTACTGCGCCGCCTCGTCGGACGGGCCCGCGGCGCGGGCGGCCTCGGCCTCGGCCTCGTCACGGGTCCGCAGCTCGTCGCGCAGGGTCCCCTCGCGCCGCTTGTGGCGGCGGCGGGAGGCCATGAGGTAGCGGACGCCCACGACCGCCAGGGCGGCGACGATCGCGCCCGCCAGCACGCTGCCGCGGAAGTAGGGCGCCCGCACGTCGAGGGTCCGCTCGCCGGCGTGGGCGGCGCTGCCGGTGCCCAGGACGACCCCGAGCGTGAACAGGTTGGGCAGCGCCAGCACCACCGCGCCGGCCACCAGCCACGCCCGCCAGCGCCACGCCCGCCGGCGCACCAGGGCGAAGCTCAGCACCAGCAGGGCGAAGAAGGTGAACACGAAGCCGTAGAACAGCCCGAGCGACACGCCCGCCGTGCCGCTGCCGTCGACCTGGTCGCCGATCCGCTGGGCCCACCAGCGCGGGATGGTCGCGGCCGCGATGAAGTAGACGATGACCACCACGGCGATGATCACGGCGAGCAGCAGGAGGCGGTGACCCAGCGGCTTCTGCGAGGGCCGGGCGGGCGGCGCCTGGGCCTGGGGGGTCGCGTCGCTCACGTCCCGATCATCGCGTGCGGGACCCGGCGTTGCCAGCTGCGACGGCCGCGCCGTCACAGAGCCGGCCGCCGGCCGCGCGCCGCGGTGCCGGGGCGCGGGTACGCCCCGGCGCTCGCGACGGAGCCCGAGAGCCGCGTCACGTGGGAGATCACGCCGCGGGACGACGGCGGCTGCGTGCTGACCGTGGTCCACGACCGCCTGGAGGC
>DASSBX010000408.1:0-4986 GCA_035698305.1 Miltoncostaeaceae bacterium
GAGGCGACGGTGGCGCGCTCGCCCAGCCGGCGGGCGACGCGGAGCGCCTGGTTCGCCTCCTCGGCCCCGCGGCGCAGGTCGGCCGGCGCGCAGGGGCGGGCGCAGACGCCGCACGACACCGCCGCGGCGCCCACCAGGCCCTGCACCCGGTCGCGGATGGCGGCGGCGAGGTCCTCCACCGCCTCGAGCTCCTCCGGGCCCGACGCCAGGACCACCAGGCTGCCGCCGCGCTCCACCACGAACGCGCCGGCGCCGCGGGCCGCGGCCAGGGCGCGGATCTCGTCCGCCAGCCGGTGTGGCGCGTGGGCCGACGCGACCGCGTGGCCGTCACCGGGGTCGTCCAGCTCGAACGCGATCACCCACGCGGGGTCGGGGATGGGCTGGCCGAGCCGGGCGGCGCGGTCGGCGAGGTCGTCGGCCTCCGCGCGGCGCAGGCGCGCCGACAGCAGCTCCTCCACCAGGTCGGCGCGCCGCCGGCGCTCGGCCTCCCGGTCGGCCCGGCGGCGCACCAGCTCCAGGGCGAGGACGGTCGCGCCGTGGGCGGCCACCTGACGGACGGCGGCGGCGCCGACCCCGCCGGTGGCGATCGCCAGCCGGCCCAGCGGCTCGTCGCCCGCCCGGATCGGCGTGACCGACAGGGAGCGGTCGGTCACCGTGCGCGGCAGGCGCTCCGGCATCCCGGCGCCGCCCGCGGCGATGCGCACGCCCTCCTGGTCGTAGACCGCCGCGGGCGCGCCGGCCAGGGCGGCGATGGCGGCGCAGACGGCGGCGGGGCCGGAGCCGGCGAGCGCCAGCTCCCCGAGCCGGCGGTGGATCTCCTCCGAGCGGCGCAGGCTCTGCGCCAGGCGGTCGTGCAGCTCGGTGCGGGCGAGCGCGCCGCCAACCTGGGCCGCGATGGCCGTCAGCAGCCCCACCTCCGCCCCGTCCGGCGCGCGCGGCGCGGCGCCCTGCACGCACAGCACCCCGATCAGATCGCCGGCCGCGACGATCGGCACCGCGCACATCGACGCCAGGCCCGCCCGGTCGACGGCGTCCACCCAGCGGAAGCGGGGCTCGGCGCGCACGTCGGGCACCACCACCGGCCGCCCCTCCGCCGCCGCCCAGCCGGTCACGCCCTCCCCGACGGCCAGGCGCACCCGCGCGACGCCCTCCTGGGGCAGCCCGTCGGTGGCGGCCAGCACCAGCGCGCCGTCGGCCCGGTCCAGCAGGTAGACGGAGCACGCGTCCGCGGCGGTGGCCTCCACGGTCCCGGTGACGACCGCGCGCAGCAGGTCGGCCGTGCCGGCGGCCGACGCGGCCGTGAGGGCGAGTCGCCGCAGGAACCGGATCTCGGGATCGGCGTCCATGGTCACCGCCGGCCGGCGCGGCGGGGGCCTCCGCTAGAATCGGGCCCTCCGCTGGCGAACGACGAGGGGACAGGGTGGCAGAGGGCAACGGCCGCACGGGCACGGTGCGGGTCAAGACCGGCCTCGCGCAGATGCTGAAGGGCGGGGTGATCATGGACGTCACCACCCCCGAGCAGGCGCGGATCGCCGAGGAGGCGGGTGCGTGCGCGGTGATGGCGCTCGAGCGCATCCCGGCCGACATCCGCGTCGACGGCGGGGTGGCCCGGATGAGCGACCCGGAGATGATCGCCGGCATCCAGGCGGCGGTGACGATCCCGGTCATGGCGAAGTGCCGGATCGGCCACTTCGTGGAGGCGCAGGTCCTGCAGGCCCTCGACGTCGACTTCATCGACGAGTCGGAGGTCCTGACCCCGGCCGACGAGGCCCACCACATCGACAAGCACGGCTTCACCATCCCGTTCGTGTGCGGCGCCACCGACCTGGGCGAGGCGCTGCGCCGCATCTCGGAGGGCGCGGCGATGATCCGGTCGAAGGGGGAGGCCGGCACCGGGAACGTGGTGGAGGCGGTCCGCCACATGAGGAGCATCCGCTCCGGCATCGCCCGGCTGCAATCCCTCCCGCCCGAGGAGCTCCACGCGGCGGCGAAGGACCTGCGGGCCCCCTACGACCTGGTCGCGCAGGTCGCGGCCGACGGCAGGCTGCCGGTCGTGCTGTTCAGCGCGGGTGGCATCGCGACGCCCGCCGACGCGGCGCTGATGCTCCAGCTCGGGGCGGAGGGCGTGTTCGTCGGCTCCGGCATCTACAAGAGCGAGGACCCGCCGAGGCGCGCCCGCGCGATCGTCGAGGCGGCGACCCACTACCGCGACCCCGACGTGCTGGCGCGCGTGTCCACCGGGCTGAAGGATGCCATGCCCGGCCTCGAGATCAGCGCGCTCGCCGCCGGCGAGATGCTCCAGGGCCGGGGGTGGTGAGCACGGCGCAGGGTGCCCTGGGCCGGCCCCGGGTCGGCGTCCTGTCGGTGCAGGGGGCGTTCGCCGAGCACGCGGCGATGCTCGCCGCGACCGGCGCCGAGCCGGTCGACGTGCGGGCGCCGGAGGCGCTCGAGGGGCTCGACGCGATCGTGCTGCCCGGCGGCGAGAGCACCACGCTCGGCCTGGTCTCCGAGGCGTCCGGGCTGCTGCCGGCGCTGCGGGAGGCGCTGGGCGCCGGCCTGCCCGCCCTCGGCACCTGCGCCGGGATGATCATGCTTGCGCGCGGCACGACCGGGGGCGGGCAGCCGCTCATCGGGGGCATGGACATCGTGGTGCGCCGCAACGCGTTCGGGCGCCAGCGCAGCTCGTTCGAGACCGAGCTCGTCGTGCCCGCGATGGGGGGGGAGCCGGTGGAGGCGGTGTTCATCCGGGCGCCGTGGATCGAGGAGGCGGGGCCGGGCGTCGAGGTGCTCGCCGAGCACGCCGGCCACCCGGTGGCCGCGCGCGAGGGGATGTTGATGGTGGCCGCATTCCACCCGGAGCTGTCGGGGGAGCGCAGGTTCCACGAGTGGCTGGTCGCGCGGGCCCGCGAGCGGCGCGACGGCGGTGGGGTGACGACGAGGAGGGACCGTGTCCGGGCACAGTAAATGGGCGACGATCAAGCGCAAGAAGGGCGCCGCCGACGCGAAGCGCGGCCAGCTCTTCTCGAAGCTGTCGCGGGCGATCATCGTGGCGGCGAAGGAGGGCGGGCCCGACCCCGAATCCAACGCGGCGCTCGCGACCGCGATCCAGAAGGCGCGTGACAACTCGATGCCGAAGGACAACATCGAGCGCGCCATCCAGCGCGGCGCCGGCGGCGGCGAGGGCGAGTCGTACGAGTCGATCCTGTACGAGGGCTACGCCCCCGGCGGGGTGGCCGTGATCTGCACGATCCTCACCGACAACCGCAACCGCACCGCCAGCGACCTCCGCTTCATCTTCACGAAGAACGGCGGCTCGCTCGGCACCCCCGGCAGCGTCGCGTGGCAGTTCGACCGCAAGGGCGTGGTGGTGGTGGAGCGCGCCGGCGTCGACGAGGACCAGCTGATGGAGGTCGCGCTGTCCGGCGGGGCGGAGGACATCGCCGAGGACGGCGAGCAGTGGCAGATCACCACGGAGCCGGCCGACTTCATGCCGGTGCGCGAGGCGCTGGAGCAGTCGGGGATCGGCTACGTCTCGGCGGAGCTCACGATGGTGCCGAAGAGCACCGTCGCGCCGTCCGAGAAGGAGGCGCGCCAGATCCTGCGGCTCATCGACGCCCTGGAGGAGAACGACGACGTGCAGGACGTCCACTCCAACTTCGACATCTCCGAGGAGCTGCTGGAGGCCGTCGCCGGCTGAGCGGCCGGCGGCGCCGAGCAGCTCCCGGGGCACCCTCCCCGGTGCCCCGGCGCCACGGTGCCGGCAGGCCCGGTGGCGGCGGCACACCCGCGGCGTCGCACCGTCCGGCGGGCCCGGTTGACTGTCGGGATGGAGCCCTCCGCGCAGGAGCGTCCCCGCGGGCGGCGAACAGCCGGGCATGGTGGCGCCGTGGTGATCGGGGTCGACCCCGGTCTCGCGTCGACCGGGTACGCCCTCCTGGCCGGGCCGCCGCAGCGGCCGCGGGCCGTCGTCGTCGGCACGCTGCGGACGTCGCCGCGCCAGCCGCACCCGCAGCGCCTGCGCGACCTCCACGACGGGATCGCCGCCCTCATCGGCGAGCACGGGGTGGAGGCGGCGGCGATCGAGTCGTGGTTCATCCATCCCATGAGCCGGTCGGCGATGGCGATGGCGGAGGCCCGCGGCGCGATCATCGTCGCCCTCGCCCGCGCCGGCGTGGAGGTGGTCGAGTACTCCCCCAACACCATCAAGCAGTCCGTGACGGGGTCCGGTAACGCGGACAAGGGGCAGGTGCGGGCGATGGTGCGGCGCCTCACCGGCGCCCAGCCGGAGACCGACCACGCCGCCGACGCGCTGGCCGCCGCGATCTGCCATCTCAGCTCGTCGCCGCTGCGGGGGGCCATCCGCCGAGCGCGCTAGCGTTGGCCGCGTGATCCGCTCCGTCAGGGGACGCGTCCTCGTGCACGAACCGGACGGCCCCGTGATCGAGGTGGGGGGCGTCGGCATGCTCGTCCGCGTCTCCGCCACGACGGCCCAGGCGCTGCCCGCGGCGGGCGCCGAGGCCTCGCTCCTCACGGTGCTGGTGGTGCGGGAGGAGTCCCTCGACCTCTACGGGTTCGCGACCGGCGATGAGCGCGCCCTCTTCGAGGCGTTCACCTCCGTCAACGGCGTGGGCCCCCGGCTGGGGCTCGCGATCTGCGGCGTCGCCGGCCCCGACGACCTGCGCCTGGCCATCGCCCGGGGCGACGGCGCCCGCCTGCAGGCCGCGAGCGGCGTCGGCAAGCGCACGGCGGAGCGGATCGTCCTGGAGCTCCGGGACCGCCTGGGGACGCTGAACGGCGCCGCCCACACGGTCGCCCCGGGCGCCGCCGACGCCCACATCTCGGCCCGCGACGGCCTGGTCGCGCTGGGCTTCCGGCCGGAGGAGGCCGACGCGGCCCTGGCCGATGCGCCCGACGGCCTCGACGCCGAGGGCCTGGTCCGGCACGGCCTGGCCGCCCTGAGGCGGGCGTGATGGACGACGAGCGCCT
>DASSBX010000409.1:0-2158 GCA_035698305.1 Miltoncostaeaceae bacterium
GCGCCAGTGATCGGTCACGTCCCAGATCGCGGCCGCGTCGTCTCGCAGCTCGCCGGGCACCAACGTTCCTTCGAAGGCAAGTAGCCCCTCGTTGGGACCCCGGTGCTTCCAGATGAAGCTCCAAGTGACCCCAGACGCGAAGTCGAGCTCGAGCCCATAGTCGAGAGAGTCGAAATCGCCGCCGGACCACATCGGTCCGGACACGCCCTCATACTGCAGCTCGAAGTAGCGAACCCGGGTCACGTGGTCGCCTTCGAGTGACGCGAGGTCGCCTTCGCGTTCCCGTCGCTCTTCGTCGCTACGTACCCACGCCCGCCGATCGCTCGCCACCTTGGAAGCCTAGTCCAGAGACGGGGGATGCCCCGACGCCTCGCTCGACGAGAAGTGGTCCCGGGCGCCTAAGCTTTCCTGATGGCGGAGGGCGTTGCGGGCGGTAAATGCAGGATCGACAAGTGGCTGTGGGCCGCGCGGTTCTTCAAGACGCGCTCCCTGGCGACCGACGCCGTCGCCGGCGGCCGCGTCCACATGGACGGCCAGCGCGTGAAGCCCGCGAAGGAGGTGCGCGTGGGCGACCGCCTGGAGATCACGATCGGGGAGGTCGTCTTCGCCGTCGAGGTGCTCGGGTTGGCCGAGAAGCGCGGCCCCGCCAGCCAGGCGCAGGGGCTCTACGAGGAGAGCGAGGAGTCCCGCGCGCGGCGCGAGCGCCAGCGGGAGCTGCGCCGCATGGCGCCCCCGCTCGGCCACGACCTGCACGGGCGGCCCAGCAAGCGCGACCGCCGCCGCCTCGAGGCCCAGCGGGGCGCGGGTTCGCGCCGCCGCGGCGGGGGTAGCACCGGGGGGTGAGCTGGAGCCGCGTCAACCTCCGCGACGTCGAGGACCAAGCCGCCAAGCACGGGTTCGGCGAGTCCCAGGAGGCCCGCTTCCCGCGGCGTGAGCTCGGCGCCGAGCAGACCGGATTCGGGCACATCGTGGTGAAGCCGGGGAAGCGGCAGCCGTTTTCCCACCGCCACGGCCGGGTCGAGGAGTTCTATGTGGTCCTCTCCGGCTCGGGCGTCCTGAAGCTCGACGACGAGATCGTGGAGCTGTCGCCGATGGATGTCGTGCGCATCGGCTCCGGCGTGGCGCACGGCATGGAGGCCGGGCCGGACGGCCTGGAGGTGCTCGCGTTCGGCCCCCTCGGCGACGGCGACGCCGAGATGGTCGAGGGCCTCTGGGACGACCCGGAGGGCTGAGCCGGGGCGGTGCGCCGCTACGCGGTGCGGCGGGTGCGGGACGGGCTGGGCGAGCGGTTGTGCTCCGACAGCAGCCCGCCGTCGTCCTTCACCAGCAGGTACGCCCCGTCGTCCGGCCCCTCCAGGAACTCCACCAGCTCGACCAGCTTCTCGGGGCCGAGCTCCGCGGCCAGGCGGGCGCCGAGGGCATCCACGTCGACCTTCGGCGCGGCCTCGGCCGCCGCGGCGGCGCCGGCGGCGGCGCGCTCGCGGGTGGCGCCGGCGGAGAGGGGGCGGCTGGGTGCCCACACCTTGCGGCTCTGCGTGTGATGCCAGCAGTACGGGCTCCCCCGGAAGGGGCTCTGCTGACATCTCTTGCCGTGCGCCGCGATCGCGACGCACCGGCTCACCGAGCGGGTCTCCATCGTGGCCGGCCGTCCTGCGTGACGGCGCGCGTCCTCCAAGCTGTTATCCGGTGTACCAGTTGTAAACCTCACGAACCCTCGTGTCCAGCCCACCGGCGGGTGCGCGGGTTGCGTGAACCTCCAGGCTTTCCTAGACTCCGCGGTCGTTCTCGCGGCGCAACTCGCGCCGCGTCGTCATGTTCAGGAAGAGGTCGGACCCGCACGTGAGCACAGTCAGCGCAAAGCCCGGGACCGTCGACCGCCAGTGGTGGATCGTCGACGCGGAGGGCCAGAACCTGGGCCGCCTCGCGTCGGTCATCGCCGAGACCCTCGCGGGCAAGCGCTCGCCCTGGTACACCCGGCACTGCGACACGGGCGACTTCGTGGTCGTCGTGAACGCGGACAAGATCCACGTCACCGGGAAGAAGCTCGACGAGAAGATGGTGCGGCGCCATTCGGGCTACCCGGGCGGTCTGCGCGAGCGGACGCTGCGCGAGCAGCTCGAGCGGCGCCCCACGGAGGTGATCCGCAAGGCCGTGAAGG
>DASSBX010000410.1:0-2104 GCA_035698305.1 Miltoncostaeaceae bacterium
CGCAGGGCGAGTCGTCGTCGATGCCGGGCATCGAGGCGTAGATGCTCATCAGTTGTCCTCCGATTCGCGGGGGCGGCAGGCGATGATCTCGGCGAGCGCGCGAGCCTGCGCGTACTCCTCTTGGCAGAGGGCGCAGTTGTCGGTGAGCTCGGTGTGGCCGTGGTCCCAGCGGGCGGCGAGCGCGGCGAACGGGTCGTGGGCGGTCACCGGCCGGCCTCCTCCGTGTCGGGCTGCCCGGCGGTGTCCAGGGCGGCGTGCCAGCGCTGGACGGTGGCGACGTTCACGTGCCCGGTCTGTTTGCACGGCCAGCCGGGGTGGGTGTTGTGGGTGAACTGGGCGAGGACTTCGGCGAGCACGGCGCGCACGTTGGCGGCCTGCTGCTCCGCACGCTCGGCGCGGTCCTGCAGTGCGCGGATGCCGGGGGCGAGGTGCGGCCAGTCGTCGCCGTGCCCGCCGGCCCCGGCGTCCTCGAGGGCGTCGCGCGCTTCGGTGAGGATCGCCTCGCGGTCGGCGGCACCGTCGGTGAAGTCGCGGAGGCGCTCCTCCAGGCGCTGCCCCTCGTTGCGGAGTCGGGCGACGCCGCCGCGGAGGGCGCGGCCTTCGGCTGGGGTGAGGTGGCGGCAGGCGCGGTCGATGAGCACGTCCAGCCGCGGCGTGGGGCGGTCGGTGTCAGCACCGATCATCTGCGCCGGGGTGTACCCGGCGCCCTGGATCGGCTGCGCCGTCGGGACCGGAACGTCGACGTACACGGGCCCGTCGGGGAACCGGGACGGGTAGCGGGCGTAGTCGCAGGACATCTTGTGGCGGCCGTGTTCGGGGGCGCGGCAGATGCGGCAGCGGCGTGCGGTGGGGCGGTCGGCCATCACGCACCCGCCTTCGCCGCATGGTCGGCCAGGGCGCGGGCCATCGTCCGGTTGTGGCGGGCGTCCGCGAGCGCGTTGTGCTCGCCGCCCTGCTGCTCCGGGAGGCGCGGGTCGCCGGGGCTGAGGACGACGCGCGGATCGTTGCCGCAGCGGCCCGAAGAAGTCGGACTGGCGCCGTCGTCGAGGTGCGCGCGGTCGATGGCCGCCGTCAGCCCCTCGGTCACGTGCTGCAGGGTGTCCTCTGCGGTGGCGCCGTCGAGGATGCGCAGGGAGCCGGCGAAGCCGGCCAGCATTCCGGAGACGAAGTTCACGGTCAGTTCCGCGTCGACGTGGGGGTCGATGTTCCTGCGCATCGCGTCGGCGATGGCGCGGATGTGGATCTTCGCGCGGGTGGCGTTATCTTCGATCATGCTCGGTCTCCGGTGTTGTCGGCGAGGGCGCTGGCGATCTGTGCGGCGAGGGCCGACACCCACTCCTGGTCGTCAGGTCGGTCGTGCAGCGCGACGTCGACGTCGTCCATGCCGTAGGTGTCGAAGGAGAAGGCACGGATGGTGTCGGCGATGACCTGTTCGGTGGGCTTCCTGCAGCAGCGACGGTCAGCCAGGTGAACGTTGCGGTCGGCGAACGCGGCGACCACCGCGGGGTCGTCGAGGAACTCCTCGAGGGATTCGTCTTCGGTGTCCCAGTCGCCGTCCTGCAGGCCGCCGATGAGGTCGCCGAGGACGCGGCGCTTGGTGGTGTCGTCGGCTCCGGCGTCGATGAGGGCGCGGGCGACGGGGTCGAAGATGCTGTTGGCGCTGGACCATCCCATGGGGCGGGCCTTTCTGCGTGGTGGTCTGTCAGAGTTGGGCGATGACGGTGGCTGCGTCGTGGTCGGTGGCGTGGCCCTGCTCGCCCGCCCAGTCGGCGATGTCGAGGGGCCAGCGCTTGTCGAAGTAGCGGATGACCACCTCGGTGCCGTCCTGGCGGACGGTGTTGGAGGGGCCGGCGCCGAAGTAGCCGTCGTGCTCGGCGACGACGGCGGCCGCGGCTGCGGGGCTGGTGCAGGTGAGGCGGACCTCGGGCAGGTCGGTCATGCTCGGTCTCCGGTGGTGTTGTCAAGGCGGGCAGCCGCGGCCATGCGGCGCAGCTCGTTGACGAAGACGGCGAGGTCGTCCTCGCCGTCGGCGATGAGGTCGGCCACGGGGTCCGCGGCCGTCGTGTAGGCGGCGGCGCGCACCTCGGCGGCGTGGGCGTCGAGC
>DASSBX010000411.1:0-7052 GCA_035698305.1 Miltoncostaeaceae bacterium
CGAGATCACGCCGACGAGGGCGAACGCCTCGCGCTGGGCGCTCACGCGGCCCTCCTCGGCGCGCCGGACGAGCCCGGCCACCGCGGACGGGGCGAACACGCCGGCGCGCGAGATCTCGGCCGGGTCGAGCAGGTCGCGCACCCAGGAGGGCGCGCCGCGGGCGGGGAAGAAGGGGCGGATCTCGGGGGCGCGGTAGGGCTGCTTGGGACGGCGCGCCGCCGCGTCGGGCAGCACGCGCCGGGCCAGCTCGCGCACGGCCACCTTGTCGCGCAGGCCGCTCAGCTTGCGGTGCTCGGGCACCGAGGCCGTCCACTCCAGCACCCGGTGGTCCAGGAACGGGTAGCGGCCCTCGACCCCCGAGGCCATCGCCACGCGGTCGCCCTGGGCCGCCAGCAGGTACGGCTCGAGCAGGGTGGTGATCTCAAGCCAGCCCGCGCGCTCCAGGGCGCTCCAGTCGTCGAAGCCGGCCGGCAGGCGCCGGCGCAGCCGCGCCATCGGGTCGGCGGCGTCGAGCGCCTCACGCACCTCGGGCCGGTAGAAGCCGCGCACCGCGCCGGTGGCGGCCAGCCGCGACTGGTGCGAGGCGAGCGGGTCGGAGGGGTCGCCGGCGTCCCGCAGGGCGCGCCGCCAGAAGGGGGTGCCGGCCAGGCGGCCGCCGAGGTGCGCGTACAGGCGGTCGAACAGCGCCGGCCGGGCGTCGGAGCCCGGCTCCCGCAGGCAGAAGGCGCGGATCTTCGCCTCCTTGAACAGGTCGTAGCCCCAGAACAGCTCGTCGGCGCCCTCGCCGGTGGCCACCACCACGATCCCGGCCTCGCGCACGGAGCGCGCCAGCAGGCCCAGGGGGATGGGGGCGGTGCGCACCGAGGGGGTCTCGGTGTGCCAGATCGTGTCCATGAACGCCGCGCCGATGTCGGTGTCGTCGATCGTGAGCTGGTGGTGGCGCACCCCGAGGGCGTCGGCCACCGCGCGCTGGTGCTCGCCCTCGTCGAACTCGGCGTCGCGGAAGGCCACCGAGAAGGCCTCCACCGGCTCGCCGGCCTCCTGCACCGCCATCGCCGTGATCAGGCTGGAGTCGAGTCCGCCCGACAGGTAGGTGCCCACGGTCACGTCGGCGCGCAGCCGCAGCCGCACGCTGTCGCGCATCAGGTCCTCGAGGTCGGCGTCGGCGGCGAGCCCGCCCGTGACGTCCGGGGTCCACCAGGCGCGGTCGGCGACGATGCGGCCGTCCTCCCACACCACCAGCCCGCCCGGGCGCACCTGAGACACGCCCCGGAAGGGGGTGGCCGGCGGGATCGCGCCCCACAGGTGGAACACCTCGTCCACGCCCGCCAGGTCGGCCTCGGGCGTCACGGTGCCGGACGCGAACAGCGCCTTCGCCTCCGAACCGAACGCGATGCCGCCGTCGGGCAGCGCCGCGTAGTACAGGGGACGCACGCCGAACCGGTCGCGCACCAGCGTGAGGCGCCGGGGCTCCGGCTCCCACCACGCCAGCGCGAACTGGCCGTTCAGGGCGTCCAGGGCGTCGAGCCCGTCGAGCTCCAGCAGCCGCAGCACCACCTCGGTGTCGCAGTCGGTGCGCCAGTCCCGCACGCGGCCGCCGAGGCCGGCACGCAGCTCGCGGTGGTTGTAGACCTCGCCGTTGTAGACCATCGCCGACCGCTCGCCGCGCATCGGCTGCCACCCGGCGTCCAGGTCGATGATCGCCAGGCGCGTCGAGACCAGCCCGGCGCCCCCGCCGGTCGCGATCCCGTAGCCGTCGGGCCCGCGGTGGCGGATGGCGCGCGCCATGCGGCGCAGGGCCGCGCCGTCGACGGGGCGGTCGGCGTCGGCGTGGACGATTCCGGCGATGCCGCACATGCGCCGCGCGCCGCCTAGGTGGCCGACCCGGCGAGGCCCGAGGGGCTCGCCGCGGCCTCGAGGACGATCGCCCCGGCGTGCAGGTAGCGCGCCGTGGCCCGGCGGCGGTCGATCTCCGCGTAGGCGGCCTCGACCAGCTCCGGCGAGATGCCGGCGAGCGCGGACATCTCCTCGGCGGGCATCTCCTGGTCCCGGCCCCACAGCAGCAGGTCCATGCGCTCGTAGGGGTGCCCGAAGAAGTACTCCTCCTGCGACTGCGGGAGGGTGAAGGTGTCGGTGGTGGGCGCGCGGGTCGCGATCCGGTCGGGCAGCCCCAGCGTGGTCGCCAGCGCGAAGACCTGCGACTTGTAGAGACCGGCGATGGGCTTGATGTCGGCAAGGCCGTCACCGCTCTTGACGAAGAAGCCCTGGTCGTACTCCAGCAGGTTCGGCGTGCCGATCACCGCGTAGCCGAGCCGCTCGGCCCACGTGTACTCCAGCAGCTTGCGCACCCGCTGCTTCATGTTCTGGGAGGAGATGTAGTGCCGGTAGACGTCGGCCGGCAGGCGCACCGTGCGCGTGGCGCCCTCGTCGTCGACCATCTCGAGGGAGATCACCACGATGCCCCCGGTCGGGGCGGAGCGCACCAGCTTGTGGGGCCAGGTGGCGCGGAACTCCGGGACCACCCGGCGGATCGCCTCCTCCTGCCCGGCGTAGCAGCCGAGGGCCTCGAGCGCGCCGGTGATCTCCACCACCTGCGCCTCGATGCCGAGCGTGTCGGCCACGAGCCGGCCGTCGCTGGTCGCCTCCGGGGCGTTCGCCACCTCCGGCAGCAGCAGGCCGAACACGCGCTCCGGTCCCAGCGCGCGCACGCACAGGGCGGCGCTCACGCTGGAGTCGATCCCGCCCGAGAGGGCGACGACGGCGCCGCGCCGGCCCAGGTCGCGGACGGCGTTGACGATCTGGTCCTGCAGGCGCGCGATGGTCGCGTCAGCGTCGAATCGGAGCGGCACGGTCCTCACCAGGTCAGGGGGGTGGATGCGGTCACGGCCGGCGACCAGAGGGCCCCGGCAAATCGAGTATGGGGGAGCCCCGTCGCCCCTGGGTACTCCCCACTCGGGGTGTTTCCGGGGCCTCGGTCTGCCCCAACGGAGAGGTCAGGCGAGGAGGCCGCCGACCGTGCGCAGGGCGCGCTTCACGGCCCTGCGGACCGGCGGATGACGCACGATGGCGCGGTGGGTCGCCCGGACCGGCGTGCGCCACGCGCGCCGGGAGATGGCGACCACGCCCGGCCGTTCGACGCAGCCCTCCGCGACGGGGATCTCGCCGGTGCCGATCCGCAGCTTCTGCGGCGTGTCGTCGCGGCCCATGTCGATGTACGCGATCCCCCGCCGCGCCGCCTCCTCCGCGATCAGGAGGTCCGCCACGTTCCCCGGCCCGGCGCGGCGGACCTCCGTGTCGTACGCGATGACCCACAAGGCGATGACCCGGGGGGAGTGCAGGTTGATCTGGCCGGCCACGACGCGATCACCGGCGTAGAGCGTGGAGCAGCGGCATTGGAACGTCTCGGTGCGCGTCGCGAGCAGGTCGGCCACCAGGGCCGAGACCCACGGCCGCGAGAAGCGGTCGGGCCGCCCGGAGCGACGGTACTGGGCCGACTTCCAGGCCTGGATCGTCCGGTGCGCCTCCTGCGAGGGATCGTCGTACTCGAGCCGCACCGGGCCGACCTCGCGCTCGAGCCGCCGGATGCCCCGGCGCGCCCGCGGGATGAACGACTTGGAGCGGGCGTCGACGGCCGCGCAGAAGGCCTCGTAGCCGACCGACAGGTCCATGACGAAGGACGGCACGACCTCGGCGTGGTGGCCGGCGAACTGCGGCTGGGCGGCGACCAGGTGGTCGAACTCCCACACCGCCAGGTCGCAGGCGACCAGCAGGTCGCCCGGGTCCCAGTCGAGCTCGGGCTCGGCCACGACCGCCTGGCAGTCGCTCAGCCCGGCGCCGATGGGCTTGCCCACTCGCAGCCGACGCCGCTCGTAGGCGAAGAATCCCGCCGGCCGGCCGTCGTCGAGCATGACCGCGACGCGCGCGTCGTCCCGCTGCCGGCCCACGATCTGCGCGAACTCCGGCCCCAGGAACGGGTTGTCGAGCCCTGCCCGCGCCTGGATGGCCCGCCACGCCGCGACGTCGCCCTCCCCGAGGTCGCCCGGGCGGACCACCTCGATCCTCACGGCATCACCACCACTCCCCCAGCAGGCGACTGAGGGCCGCCCTGCGGCCGTGGACGGCGTGGAGCACGTCGGGGTCGCGGCTGTGAACGATCACGCGGTAGACGGGGTGGAACAGGGAGCCGCGCGCGGCCACGGGCTCCAGCATGCCGGGGTCGAGCCGGCCGCGGATGCCGGCGGCGCCGGCCGCGCGGGCGTCGGCGAACATGGCGCCGACCACGTCGTCCATGTCGCGGTCGCGCGCCTGGACCTCCAGCACGGTGGTCATGCCGCCGCGCACGGGGCGCAGCACGTACCAACCCACCGGCCGGTCACCGCGCAGCACCATCCGAGCCGTGAGCCCACCGGGGGGCTCCTCCGCCGCCGCGGCCAGCAACCACGCGAGGTACGCCTCGTCGTAGTCGGCGACGAGCGCCCGGTCGGCCGAGAGGTCGGGGAGGGCGGCCACCATCGCCGCCGGGGTGAGGCGCTCGCAGCGCACGCCGTCCGGCAGCGCCGGCTCGCCGACGCGCACCGGCAGCCGGCGGGCGGCCGACGCGAGCGGCGCGAGCCGCCGTCCCCACGGGCCGAGCCCCCCGGTCAGGGAGAGCCCCGCGCGCACCCGCCGGAACGGCGCGAACCATGCGATGGAGGCGGCGTCGTCGGTCGCCCCGCCCGCCGCCTCCCACATCTCGCGCACGCGGACGCTGGCCGTGTCGCCCACCGACAGGTCCTGGGGCCCGGCCAGGAACCGGCGCAGCAGCAGCCCGCCGGGCGCCCCGCTCGCCAGGTCGGGGTCGGTGCTCAGGTGGGCGGCCCACGCGGCCCGCACGGGGCGCCCCGCCACGCGCATCCGGCGCGTCGCGGCGCCGATGAACCCCACGATCCTCCCGTCGGGTGCCTCGCAGACCAGCGAGGGGATCTCCGGGTCGGCCCACGGGTGGTCGAGGAGGGTGCGCGCGAACCAGGCGGCCTGCTGGGCGTCGCCCGACCGGGTGGGGGCGAGGGCGCGCGCGAAGAGGCGGCTCACCTCGACCAGGTCGGCGCGCTCCAGGGGCCGCACGGCGAACCGCGCCAGCAGCGGGCGGGCGGGCGCCGTCACGAGGCGGGCGGGTCGTAGCGGAAGATGATCGTCCCTCCCTCGTCGTACACCACCGTGAAGTCCGGCTGGGCCTCGAGCTCCCGGGGGATGGCCTCGACCACCTGGGCCGGCAGGATCCCGTAGAGCTCGGCGCCGCGCTCCTGGGAGGGCCCGATCGCCAGGTAGCGGTCCTTCTCGGGGAGCGCCTGCATCAGGCCGCGGACCGCCTCCACCCGGGTCGCCTGATCCAGCAGCAGCGGGCGCGTGTAGGGGTCGTCGCTCAGCGCCGGGCTGAACGCCGACTGGGACACCGCGAGGTCGGCGTACCGGCCGCTGATGCGGTTGGGGAACCCGGGGGCGACGAACGCGAGCACGGCGCCGTCGGGGGCGGTGTCCTCGAACCAGGTGCTGGCGTGGACGTCCTCCGGGCCGACGTAGTTCTCCAGCTCGTGGCCGAAGTACGCCACCAGCGTCAGACCGCAGACGGCGGCGACGGCGGCGCCGACGGCGACCGTCCGCACGGCGCGCCGCGACGGGCCCTTCGCGCGGTCGACCACCCCGACGAGCGCGTCGGACGCCAGCACGGCGAGCCATGGCAGCGCGAAGAGGTATGCGCGGATGCCCGCCTCGCCGCCGTACGACTGGAGCGGCACCAGCAGGATGGGCGCCGCCACCAGCGCGAGCGGGGCCGCCACGTCGCGGCCGCCGCGGAGCCGGCGGACGACGCCGGCCAGGGCCACCAGGATCACGACGAGCACGGTGAGGCGGCTCGAGAGGGCGGTGAGGTCGGCGTTGGGGAGCGGCGGCGCGGTGGCCTCGGGCGCCGGGCTGGGCACCCCGCTGAAGTGGAGCAGCGAGATCCGGTCGGTGAGGTACGGCCACGCCAGCCCGATCCAGATGATCTCGGCGACGACCAGCACCCCGACGGCGCGCCACAGGCGCCGCCCCGTGCACAGCGCGAGCATGGCGGTGGACATGAGCAGCACGATGGGGGTGAGCTGGTGGATCAGCACCACCGCCAGGGCGGGGAGCGCCGCGAGGGCGAACGCCAGCCGCAGGTCGAGCGGCGGGGCCGCGGGGGCCGCGGGGCCGGCGTGCCGGGGCCGCGCGAACGGCGGCGTCAGCCGCCGCGTGCCGCGGCCGATCCGGGCGCGCACGCGGCCCGTCCGGCCGTCGGCGTCGGCGCCGGCGGGGAGGCGCAGCCACAGGCCCAGCACGACGAGCATCAGGGGCAGCGCCAGGGCCTGCGGCGAAAGGTAGTTCTGGCCCACCCAGTCCCCGGCCACGACGAGCAGCACCGCCAGCATCCGCGGGCGGGGGTCGCTCAGCAGCGGCCGGATCGCGAACGCGGCCGCCAGGGCCGTCACGCCCGCGAAGAAGATCTGCGCCCACGCGGCGTAGGACTCCGGGCTCAGCCCGGTGACGTCGGACAGCAGCGAGTTGGCGGCGAAGAACCCGGGCCAGTTGTTGTAGATGTCGATGGAGCGGTCGACCGCCCCGTGCATCTGGATGTAGTCGATGACGCCCAGGTGCTTGTAGACCCAGGGGTAGCGGGGCTCCTCGTAGAGCAGCGGCGTGGTGCCGTGCAGGAACACGATCAGCGCGCCCAGGTGGACCACGAAGATCCGCGGCATCGGCCGCCGGGCCAGCGCCGCGGCCACCGCGCCGCCCAGCGCCAGCAGGACGGCGGCGAAGTAGGCGGGCGGCAGCGCGTCGATCAGCCCCAGGCCGCGCATCGCGTCGATGTCGGTGGACCCCAGGGCCACGAGCCAGAGGCCGATCGCGGCGGCAAGCACGAGCGCGTGGGCGAGCAGCCGCGCCCAGGGCGCGCGCGGCGCGAGCAGGCGCGTCCTGATGGCGGTCGTCGTCACGGGCGGCCCTCGGCGTCGCGCCGCGAGGGCTCGACGATGGGTTGCCGCGCGAGCGCCGTG
>DASSBX010000412.1:0-3511 GCA_035698305.1 Miltoncostaeaceae bacterium
GCACGGGGTGTCGTGGCTGCCCACCACCGGCGCGACGGCCAGCAGCGCCCCCGGCCGGCCGCGCACGTCGCCGGCGGTTCGCCTCCGCGCCGGTCGCGGACGTCAATAGGTTATAAAAATGTTTGTTTAATAGGGTCGCTGCGGCATAGGCTCGTTCCGGCACCGCGAGACGGTCGCGGTCTTCGGAGGAGGCGGCGGTGACCGCTCGACAGACGGACCCGGCGGGCGACGAGGACCGGCGGGGCGACGCCCCGCCCGCGCCGGGAGCAGGCGCCGATGCGCGCGACATCGTCGACGAGGCGGGAGAGGACTCCTTCCCGAGCTCCGATCCGCCCTCCTGGTCACGAGCCGTGGCGGCGTGATCGCCCCGTCCGTGCCGGCGAGGGCGCCGCGCCGCGGCACGTCCGCCCGACCCCGGCCCGCGGTCTCCTAACCGCCCCGCGATGGGCCTCCACTTCGGCGCCCCGCAGGTCGTGATCGGCGTGGTGTTCGCGGTCCTCGCGGCGTTCTTCGCGGTCGCGTTCGTCGTGATCGCGCGGCAGGCGGGCACCGACGTCTCGGTCGACCGGGTGCACCGGGTGGGGTACTGGCTGCGCACCCGCTGGCTGGCACTGCTGGTCGCGATCGGCGTGGTGGTGGTCGGCCTCACGTTCATCGACCTGCCCTACGCGACGGGGGACGCCACCGGACGGACCGTCGTCACGGTGAGCGGGTCCCAGTTCTACTGGCTCATGAAGCCCACGAGCGTCCCGGTGGGCGCGCACGTCCGGTTCGACGTCACCTCGGCGGACGTCAACCACGGCTTCGGCATCTACGACCCCCACGGGCGCCTGATCGGCTCGGTGCAGGCCATGCCGGGCTACCACAACCGGCTCGACCTGACCCTGGACGAGCCCGGCGCCTACCGCATCCGCTGCCTCGAGCTCTGCGGCTTCTACCACTCCACGATGGAGGGTGAGCTCATGGTCGGGCCGCCCTGATGGGGACCACCCCGGCATCGGCTCCCGCGCCCGTCCCGTCCCGCCCGCCGGCGCCGGCCGTCTCGATCCTGCACCCGGGCGCCGGCCGGTTCACGGTGGCGGCACACAGCGCCGAGCGCCGGGTGGGGCTGCTCTTCGCCGTGAGCGGCGTCGCGCTGATCGCCCTGATGGGCGTGCTCGGCATCGTCATGCGCCTCACCCAGGCCGACGTCACCGGCCTCTCGCCCGCCTGGTTCTACCGCCTGCTGACCCTGCACGGCGCCGGGATGATCACCGGGGCGCTCCTCGTGATGATGGGCGCCGTCTGGTACGTCCTGCGCGCCACGGTGCAGCTCCGGCTCGGCTGGATGATCGCCACCTACGCGCTCACCGTCGCCGGCGTGGCGGCGGTGCTGGTGGCGACGCTCGTCGGCGGCTTCGGCGCGGGATGGACCTTCCTGCCGCCGCTCCCCTTCCACGCCGCCGGCCAGTGGCCCATGTGGTCGGCGACCGTCTTCTTCGCCGGGCTGCTGGTGGTGGGCGCCGCCTTCTGCGTGTTCTGCGTGGACCTGCTGGAGCAGACGACCAACCGCCACGGCGGCCTGGCGGGCGCCCTCGGCTGGCGGTTCCTGCTCGGTCGCGACGCGGAGGCGCCGCCGCCCCAGGTGGTCGCCGCCGTCGTCGTCGCCATCTGCGGCCTGATCGCCGGCGCGGTGGGATCGGCGATCCTGGCCGGGCTGCTCGGGCAGACCTACGACTCCAGCGTCACCACCGACGCCCTGGTGGCGAAGAACCTCGTCTACTTCTTCGGCCACTCGATGGCCAACCTGGGGATCTACCTCGGCGCGGCGGCGATCTACGTGCTGATGCCCCGCTACGCGGGCCGCCCGTATGCGACCTCGAAGCCGTTCATCGTGGGCTGGACGGGCTCGCTGGTCTTCATCGTGATCGGCTACTCGCACCACCTCTACATGGACTTCGCCCAGCCGCTGTGGGCGGGGATCGTGTCCGAGGTCGCCTCCTACGCCGCGCTGCTGCCGGTCGCGGTCATCACGATCTACTCGATGACCATGCTCGTGTGGGGGTCGCGCTACCGCTGGACGCTCGCCTCCACGCTGCTCTACGTCGGGCTGGCGGGGTGGGTGATCGGCGGCATCGGGGCCGTGATCGACTCGCTGATCCCGGTCAACTTCCGCTTCCACAACACCGACTGGGTCGTCGCCCACTTCCACACCTACGAGCTCCTGAGCGTCGTCGTGTGGGGCCTCGCCTTCCTCGCCCACCTGCTCGAGCGCGACGCCGACGCCACCAGCTCCCGCCGCGCGCGGATCTCCGGGGTGGCGCTGATCCTCATCGGCGGCTACGGACTGACCGGCACCTGGTTCGTCGCGGGCGTCCTCGGCGTCCCCCGCCGCTACGCGGTCCAGCCCCCCGGCACGAGCGGCTACAGCCTGGTCGGGGCCGCCTTCGCGCTGCTGGTCGCGGTCGGCTTCCTGCTCGTCTTCCTGCAGCTCGTCCCGCTCGCCCGGGCGGCCTGGCGCCGCCGGCACGCACTCCTCGCCCCGGCCGCCCCCGACGGCCTCTCGGGCGCCGCCTCGGTGCCCGCGGGGCGCCGGGGCCTGCCGCTGACCGGCTCCCTGGAGCTGCGCCTCGCGCTCGCCGCCGCCGTCGCCGGGCTCATCACGTTCGTCCCCGACGTCATCGAGGCCTCGGAGAAGAGCGCCCGGCTGCACCACCTCGATCACGCCGGGCACTTCTTCGTCGGCGCCATGGCCGGCCTGCTCGTCGGCTGCCTGCCCGCGATCTCGCGGTGGCTCGGGGATCGTCCCTCACTCGGCCTGGTCGCCGTGCTCGCCGCCCCGACGGCGATGATGCTCGTGATGGTCCCCCGGCTCTACGAGCCGCTCGAGGGCGACCCGTTCCAGCATGCGGGGTTCCACCTCGCGATGGCGGCCTTCGGCTTCGTGACCGGGCTCGGCGCGACGCGGCTCGGACGCGTCACCGGCTGGACGATGCTCATCCTCGCGGTCGGGATGCCGCTCATGTTCGCCGCGGCCATGACCGGAGGGACGGGCTGAGCCCGGAAACGGCGAAGGGCCCCTCCGGGTGGAGGGGCCCTTCGCGTGGAGGTGGACCCGGCCGGCACTGCCCCGGCGTCCGAAAGCGTTCCCCCATCAGCTTCTCCGAGCGCAGTCGATGGTGAGTGTCTCGCGGAGGGCGTCACCGTCGACGAACCGCTCCTCCGCCAGGTGATCCTGCAATCTCGTCCGACGACCGATCACCGTTGCCGCCGAACCAGGACCGCTGGCTGACACCGGGGATCCCCCTCACGGTCCGAAGGGGGGCCGATGGCTCTCGGTTACTGCTGTTTAGGCAGCGAGAGCGAGCTTGGGAGAGTTCTCCGCAGCTCCATTGGTTCCCGGTTTTTGACGCGGTCCACCGGGTCCGCGGCTCGCTTACTGATG
The DNA here is from genome assembly GCA_035698305.1 of Miltoncostaeaceae bacterium. Lineage (GTDB taxonomy): Bacteria > Actinomycetota > Thermoleophilia > Miltoncostaeales > Miltoncostaeaceae > Miltoncostaea. The sequence goes on from DASSBX010000412.1 coordinate 3,425, forward strand.
TGGTACCGCTCCGTCGAAACTGGATCGGGCCCGTGTTTGCTTCCCGGTGAGGGTAGCACCGCCGGGCGGGATACGATCGGCGCGATG
>DASSBX010000413.1:0-3953 GCA_035698305.1 Miltoncostaeaceae bacterium
GAGACGCTCCGTTACTACGAGCGGCGGGGCCTGCTGCCCCGTCCGCGCCGCCGGCCGTCCGGCCAGCGGGAATACACGCTCGCCGACATCCGGCTGATCCTCGCGATCAAGACCGCTCAGCGGCTCGGGTTCACGCTCGCCGAGACGCGGGAGATCGTCTCCGTCACCCGCCGCGGCGCGCCCCGCGACCCGGAGGCGCTCCGCGCCCGCGCCGAGGAGAAGCTCGCGGAGGTGGATGAGCGGCTCCGCGGCCTGGAGGCGATGCGGGCCGAGCTCCGGGCGGTGGTCGCGGCGGAGTGCGACCGTCTCATCGACTGCGACTGCGGGGACTGCCCCATCGACGGACGCGCCCTCGCCGCGCACCCGCGTCGCCTGGAGACGTGCCCCTGAGCGCGTCCTCGGCGCCGGCCCCACGGGTGAACGACCCAGGGAGATAAATCGTACTACGATGGAAATCCACCGAGACCGGGGGCTTTCCATGGGCCAGTTCTTCAGCAGCAATCTCACCGACCGGTCGTTTGGAGGTTCCAAGCCGGGCCCGTGGCGCCGGGACCTGCCCCGGACCTGGCGGTCGGCACTCGACCTCCCCGAGGAATCAACCGCTTCCGAGGCATTCGACAGCGGCGACCCCGCCGCCGACTCCACGGACGATCCGGTCCCGGACCCTGTGGCCGCCGGAAAGGCTGCGGGACCGGCCTTACCTCTGGCTCCGGAGCGCCTTCGGAGGGGGTGAAGAGGGATGGCGTCACGGTGGAAAGCGCCTGCAGAGGATCGCTGTCCGCGTCGCGGCGGACGCCGCCTCCGCCGGCAGGACCTGGTCGGCCGGATGACCAGCCTCACCGCGGGAGCGGTTGCAGCGGCGGAGGCCAGCCTGCGGACCGTCGCGCGCGGGTCCGCTGCGCGGTGGTCGCAGGGGGGGCTTGACCATCGACCACGTCATTCCCGCGCCTTCGGCCAGGCCGGTACCCGATGCCTCGCGGATGGCCACGTGCTCGCACCGCGTCACCGGGCTTCGTTCGCGCGGCGCCCCGTCGGAACCCGCTCGCGCTGGTCACAGGCCCAAGACCCGTCGTACGCTCGGGCAACGGCGATGACGCGAGGAGGTCCGATGCTCCTGGGACGCGTGACGATCGGCGACTTCGACCAGTTCTGGTCCACCTTCACGGGTGCGGGCGCCGCTCACCGGCAGAAATACGGCTCGTCCGGTGCCCGGGTGTTCCGGAACCTCGGTCGGCCGGAGGAGGTCTTCGTCCTCTTCGACTGGTCCGAGGAGGATTACCGGCGCTTCATGGACGACCCGGAGACGCCGGGGATCATGAAGACGGCGACCCTGGCGGGGCCACCGGAGATGATCGCGGTGGTGGAGTCCGTGGGAGAGACGGCCTCGTAGCGGGTTCGGCGGACGCCCCGCTGAGGAGGATCCTCCGGTGGGACGGCCCGATTTGGGGAGGCCGCGTGCGCCCGGGTCGATGGGCCGGGTGGGCCAGCAGCCTGGGCCACGCATTCATGGATCCGTTGCGCTTCCGCCGTCGATTCCCAACCAGCACCCCCGGGTGATCACCCATCACCCGGGCACGAGCCGACGCAGCGCCCTCTGGTGAGGACCGTCGTGCCCGTGAGATGCCAGAGTTCGCCGGGCAAGCGGCGCGACCCAGGGCCCGTCCCCCAACGACGAAACCCCGCACGGAAGCGGGGTCTCGCCAGCGCGCGCGGCAGGATTCGAACCTGCGACCTCTGGCTCCGGAGGCCAGCGCTCTATCCGCTGAGCTACGCGCGCAGCGGCGGTAGCTTAGCCCACCGGAGCGCGACCTCTACGAGCCGGCCCTCCTGCGCATGCCCCAGACGGCGACGGCGACGAGCGCGACCGCGCTGGCCGCGGTGAACAGCGGCAGCCCGATCCCGGCGATCAGCGGCACGGAGAGCGCCGTCAGGAGGCCCCCGCCGAGCAGCGGCTCGTACAGCAGCTGCTTGTCGCCGTAGGCGTTCGCCGTCGTGGTCTGGCGCCGCGGGTCGACCATCTCGGCCAGCACGAACCCCGTCGCGACGTTGCCCTGCGACTGGCCGAAGTCGGCGATCGCGTGCTCGAACCAGTCCTGCCGGTGGAAGCGCCGCCCCGGCCACAGCAGCGTGACGACGCTCCAGGCGACGCCGATCACCGTGAACACGATGACCGCGGGGACATTGGAGCCGATCGTCGACAGCGACATCGTCCCGATCGCGCAGACCGCAGGACGTCCAGGGCGATGGAGGAGATCCCCTCGACGGCGCGCTTGTCGACGATGTGGGCCTGGCCGGTCCGCGTGACCGCCCACTGGACGACGAAGCCGCCGATGACCGCCACAGGGAAGAGGGGGAACGTGTCCAGCACGTCCGAGCCGAGGGCGCTCACGACGGCCCGCGCCGACCACAGGATCGCCACGGAGAGGAGGATCGCCACGCCGATCAGCGCGAACGCCGTCGTGGTGCGGTGCAGGCCGTCCTGCGCCGGCGGCGTCTCGTCGGCGGGGACCACGTGGATGTCGTCGACGTCGTAGCGCTCCTCCGGCCCGAGCGGCTCGTGGCGCCTCACCTCCACGTGCGGGCTCCGGATGGCCCACCGCCCCAGCGCCGACCCGGCCACGACGCCGGTCACCATGCTGATCGTCGCCAGGCCCAGCCCGATGTCGACCAGCTCGCCGACCCCCTCGTCCTCGAAGAGCTGGCCCATCCCGGCGATCGTCCCGTGCCCGCCGGCGAACGACATCTCCAGGAGCGACCCCGACTCCTCGGGCATGTCGAACACCGGCTTCAGCAGCACCAGTACGGCGAGGCCGCCCAGCGCGAGCTGCCCGAACGACAGGAACGAGCCGAACAGGGCGTGGGGTGCGGCGGCGCCCCACAGCTCCCGGGGCGCCGGCAGACCTTGCCGATCATGATCGCGCCGAAGACGACGTTGATCATCAGCCCCGGGATCGTGCGCCACACGTCGATGACCTCCTCCGGGAAGACCCCGTCGGTCCCCGTGAGGTCGCCCAGCACCTGCGGCCCCAGGAGCAGCACCGCGAAGCCGCCGACGACGCTCGCCGGGATGAACAGCCGGCGCAGCGGGCCGACCCGCTCGCGGACGATCCAGGACGCGACGAGCACCCCGCCCAGGACGGCGAGGGAGAGGACGGCGATCTGGGCGTCGGTCAGGCGGTCGAGCACGACGACGCGACCCTCGCACACGCCGGACCGCGACGCGCCGGCGTCACGACGCCCGCCCGGGCGCCGGGAGAAGATGGTCACTTGTGCGCATGTCGCGCGGCGCGCGGCGCTCGTAGCCTGCCGCCGTCGTGGGCATCGTCCTGGCCATCGCGATCGTGCTGCTGCTCTTCGACGCGCAGAACATCCTCGCCGTGTCGTCCCGGCGGGTGCTGCGCGCCGGGGACGTCCGCAGCGACGACTACACGATCATCGTCCCCGTCTACGGCCACCGCCGCTACTTCGACGAGCGCGGCCACCTCGCCGCGTACCGGGAGCGCGCGCTCGTGGCCCTCGACATGGCCGGCCACGGCATGGACGACCTGGCCGCAGAACTCGAGGCGGAGGGGTGGGCGGTCCACCGCACGCGGCTGCCCGTGCCGGGGCCGCCGGCGCTGATTCTGGACGCGCTCGAATCCGGGCGCGTGACCACGGCGTACGCGTTCCGCATGGACGCCGACACGTGCCCGGTCGACGACCCCGCGCCGCTGGTGGCGGAGATGGCCCGCGCCGGCGTCGACTACGCGTCGGTGTGCGTGCGGGTCCAGCACCCCCGCCGCCTCGTCGAGCGGATCCAGGCGCTCGAGTACCGGATGGCCATGCGCGGCCGCCGGCTGCGGCCCTGGCTCTCCTCCGGAGCCTGCTACGGCGGGACCGCCGCCGCGCTGCGCCGGGTGCTCTCCCACCACTCCATGTGGTTCCCGGGGGAGGACCTGGAGGCCGGGCGCATC
>DASSBX010000414.1:0-5681 GCA_035698305.1 Miltoncostaeaceae bacterium
GACAACCGCGCGTACGGCAGGTACGTCGTGCTGTCCAACGCGGGCGGCGTCGCGCTGGCCGCGGCCGCCGCGGTCGGGACGGCGAACGGGGCGTGGGCCCTGGGCCTGCCGAGCGATGCGGGCGACGCGGGCTGGTTCTTCGGCGCGGCCGCCGCCGCCGCGGCGTTCTTCGCCACCAACCACCTGCTGGTGAGCGGCATGATCGCCCTCAAGTACGGCGAGGCCCCGCTGGCGGTGTGGCGGCGGTGCCTGAAGCCGATGGTGGGCGCCGACCTGATCGGCTCCACGATCCTCATCGCCTTCGTGAACCTGGTGCAGGGCGTCGACGGCGCCGCGGTGAAGGCCGCGGCCGCCGGCATCGGCGCGGTGGCCGTCGGGATGCTGCTGGTGCTGATCACCCGCTCCCGCCAGATGGCCGAGGCGCTCGCCGCCCGCGAGGAGGCCGTCGCCGACCGCGAGGCCGCGGTGGCCGCGCGGGAGGAGGCGCTCGCCGAGTCGGCCCGCGCCCGCCACGCCGCGCTCGCCGCGACCAGCCGCCTGACCGACGTCGCCGCGGGGACGGTCCCGGGGCTGGTGGGGATGATCGACCTGCGCGACCGCTACACGGCGCGCCACTCCGCCGCGGTCGGCCGCCTGTGCCGGCTTCTGGCGGCCGAACTGGGATGGTCGGCGGAGGACGTCGCGCTCGCCCACCTCACCGGGCTCGTGCACGACCTCGGCAAGGTCGGGCTGCCCGACGAGGTGCTGCGCAAGCCGGGCCGGCCGACGGCGGAGGAGTGGGACCTCATCCACCGGCACCCCGGATGGGGCGCCGACATCCTGGGCCACATGCGGCTGATGCAGGCCGCCGTCGACGGGGTGCGCAGCCACCACGAGCGCTGGGACGGCAGCGGCTACCCCCTGGGGCTGCAGGGCACGGAGATCCCGCCCCTCGGCCGGCTCGTGGCCCTCTGCGACTCGTACGACGCCATGACCGGCGCCCGCCCCTTCCGGGTCCGCAAGCCGGGCCACCTGGCGCGCCAGGAGCTCGCCCTCGAGGCGGGCAGCCTCTACGACCCGCACATGACCGAGGCGCTCCTGACCGTGCTCGACGGGATCGACGAGGTGGAGGAGCTGCTGCACCCGACCGACTTCGCGGAGGAGTGGGGGCGGGCGTGCGGCGAGATCGACGTGGCGCAGCTGTACCGCAGCGTGTCGGCCGACCTGGAGGGCGGGACCGCGCCGGTCGCCCCTTAGCGGCGTCCGGGGGGCGTGACGGGCCTGGCCGGGCCGGTCGACGCCCTCGCTACACTCGGCGCGATGGCCGAACCACCGCTGATCATCGAGGCCGGTCCCACCAGGCCGACCGAGAGGGCCCGGCGCTGGTTGCGCGGCCGCCGGATCATGCTCTCCGGGATCCTCGCGCTCGTCGAGGTCCTGGCCTTCATCATCTGGCGCCCCAGCGCGCTCCTGCTCGCCGTCCTGGCCGTCGCGCTGCTCGTGGTGGCCGTCTTCGGGGCCACCCGGCTGCGGCCCGGCCTGCTGCGCGACCTGCTGTGGATCGTCGCGATCGCGCAGGGCATCGTGGTCGTGATCCCGCTGGTGGTGACCGCGTCGCTGGTGGCGGCGCTCGCGGTGGGCGTGCTGCTGATCGTGGCGCTCGTGGTGGCCGCCGCCCGCTGGCGGGTGTGACCCCGGCCGCACAGCCGCCGCCGCTCCCGCCGCCCGCCATGCGCGCGGCGGTGCCCGCCGCCTCCGCCGACCCCCTGGCGCGCACGCAGGGCTTCCTCGCCCAGATCCGCTGGACCCCGCCGAAGGCGTCCGGCCGCCGTCCCATCGTCGCGGTGCTCGACACCGGCGTCGACGCCACCGACCCCGACCTGCGCGACGCGGTCCTGGCGGGGCGGGCCCGCTCGTTCGTGCCGGGGATGGATCCGCTGGTGGACCCCTCGGGCCACGGCACCCACGTCGCCGGGATCGTCGCGGCGGCCACCGGCAACCGGATCGGCGGCGCCGGCGTCGCGCGCGCCCGGATCCTGCCGGTCACGATCGCCGACGCCTCCGGCCGGGCGACGACCTCCGCCCTGGTGCGTGGCATCCGCTACGCCACCGCCCGCGGCGCCCGGGTCGTGAACATCTCGTTCGGGGGCGAGGGGTTCTCCCAGCTCGAGCAGGACGCCATCGACGCCGCCGTCCGCCGCGGGGTGCTGGTGGTCGTGCCCGTCGGCAACTCGGGCGGCCGGCCGGGTCCGCCGGGGTACCCGGGGGCGTACCGGCACGTGATGACGGTCGCCGCCCTCGGGAGGGACGGGCGGGTGCTCCCCCTGTCGGAGCGCGGCGACCAGGTCTCGATCGCCGCCCCCGGCGAGCGGGTGTTCTCCAGCTCCGTCGGCCGGTCCGCGCGGCTCGTGCCCCGGACGGGCACGTCGATGGCCGCCGCCGTGGTGGCGGGCGCCGCCGCCCGCGTCATCGCCGAGCGCCCGGGGCTGTCAGCGGAGCGGGTGCGCACGCTGCTGGAGGCGACCGCGCGGGACGTGCCGCCCGGCGGCATCGACAGCGGCAGCGGCGCCGGGGCGCTCGACCTGGAGGCCGCGCTGGCCGCCGCGCCGCCGCGGGCCGAGGACCGCGAGCCGAACGACGACCCCCCGCAGGCGGCGCGCTCGCGGGCGCTGATGGGCGGCTCGGCCCGGTCGGCGGCCGTCACCGGGCGCACGGGGTCGTACAGCGACCCGCGCGACGGGTTCCGCGTGGTGCTGCGCGCCGGGGACGCCCTGCGCGCCACGCTCGCGCCGCTGGAGCGGACGACCGCCGACCTCGACCTCGTCCTCTGGCGACCCGGCACGCCCGCAGGGCGGCGCGGATCGTCGTTCGCGCGGCGGTGGCTGGTCGCCGCGTCGCTGCGGCCCGGCACCGACGAGTCGCTCTCCGCCGTGGCACCGGTGGGCGGCGTCTACACCCTCGAGGTCCAGGGCCTCCGCAGCGCGGCGCCGTACCGCCTCACGGTCGAGCGGTCGGCGGCCTAGGCCGGACCGCCCGCCTGGTTCATGATTGGGACCATGGCGACGACACGGGCGAAGCCCGCACCCCGGCAGCCGGACCTCTCGGATCCGGCCCTCTACATCAACCGCGAGCTCTCGTGGCTCGACTTCAACGCGCGCGTGCTGGCGCTCGCCCGCGACACGGGCCAGCCGCTGCTGGAGCGGTGCAAGTTCCTCGCGATCTTCTCCAGCAACCTGGACGAGTTCTTCATGGTCCGCGTCGCCGCGGTCCAGGACGCGCTGGAGGCGGGCCGGCCGTCCTCGACGCCCGACCGGATGCCCCGCGAGGAGGTGCTGGAGCGCGTCGCCGAGCGCGTCCGCGAGCTGACCGCCGAGCAGAGCCGGATCTGGGCCGAGGAGATCCGCCCCGCCCTCGGCGACGCGGGCATCGAGATCGCGGCGTTCAGCGAGTTGCCGGCGGCGGAGCGCGAGGAGGTCGACGCGCAGTTCGACCGCGAGGTGTACCCGGTGCTCACGCCGCTCGCGGTGGGGCCGGGGCTGCCGTTCCCGTACATCTCGGGGCTCTCGCTCAACCTGGGCCTGCGCGTGCGCGACCCGGTGACCGGCGAGACGCGCTTCGCCCGCATCAAGGTGCCGACGCGGCTGCCGCGGTTCCTGCGGGCCGACCACCGGCTCGTGCCCCTCGAGGAGGTCATGGAGGGCCACGTGGAGCGGCTCTTCCCCGGCATGGAGATCGTCGACCTCACCCGCTTCCGGGTCACGCGCGACGCCGACTTCTCGATCTCCGACGAGTCGGACGACCTGCTCGGGGCGGTCGAGGCGCAGCTGCGCCGGCGCCGCTTCGGCCACGTCGTGCGCCTCGAGGTGGCCGCCGACGCACCCGACGGCCTGGTGCGCGACCTCATGACCGCCCTGGAGGTGGGGGAGCGCGAGACCTACCGCCTGGACGGGCCCATCGATCTGACGTCCCTGTGGATGCTCGCGACGATGGACATCCCCGCCCTGCGCGACCCGCGCTGGGAGCCGCGCACCCGCGTGCGCCTGCGCCCCGAGGAGGGCGAGCGGCTCGACATCTTCTCGGTCATCCGCGACGGCGACGTCCTGGTGCACCACCCCTACGACGACTTCAGCACCAGCGTCGAGCGCTTCGTCGAGCAGGCGGTGGAGGACCCGAACGTCCTCGCCATCAAGCAGACCGTCTACCGCACCAGCGGCGACTCGCCGATCGTCCCGGCGCTGATGCGCGCCGCCGAGCAGGGCAAGCAGACGGTCTGCCTGGTGGAGGTGCAGGCCCGCTTCGACGAGGAGCGCAACATCCAGTGGGCCCGCGCCCTGGAGCGCGCCGGCGTCCACGTCGTCTACGGCCTGACGGGGCTGAAGACGCACGCCAAGCTGTGCCTGGTGGTGCGGCGCGAGGGCGACCTGGTGCGCCGCTACGTCCACATCGGGACGGGCAACTACAACCCGTCCACCGCGCGGCTCTACACCGACGCCGGCCTGTTCACGTGCCGCGAGGATCTGGGCCAGGACGTCGCCGACCTCTTCAACCACCTCACCGGGTTCGCCCGGCCGCCGCGCTACCGCAGGGCCCTGGTGGCCCCCGCCCACCTGCGCGACGGGGTCATCGCCGAGATCGAGCGGGCGATCGCCGGGCACACCCCCGAGACGCCGTCCCGCGTGGTGATGAAGATGAACTCCATCATCGACGGACCGATCATCGCGGCGATCTACCGAGCGTCGCAGGCGGGGGTGCCGGTCGATCTGATCGTCCGCGGCATCACCGGCATGCGGCCGGGGGTGCCGGACGTGAGCGACAACGTCCGCGTGGTGTCGATCGTGGGGCGGTTCCTGGAGCACACCCGCGCGTTCGCGTTCACGGTCGGCGGCACCACCGACTACTGGATCGGGTCGGCGGACATGATGGCCCGCAACCTCGACAACCGCGTCGAGCTCGTGGCGCCGGTCGACGACCCGCTGGCGGCGGCCGAGATCCAGATGATCCTGGACCTCCAGCTCGCCGACACCGCGCTGGCGTGGGAGCTGGGCCCGGATGGCGCGTGGAGCCGCGTGCTGCCGGCCGAGGGCGAGGAGCCGGTGAACTCGCAGGAGCAGCTCATGGAGTACGTGAGCCGTCAGTCGCGCGCGCCTGGCGCGTGACCCGCACCCGGCCTCGGCCGGGTCGTTCCGTTATCGTGCTGCCGAGTGAGCACTGAGGACGTCCCCACCTGGTCCCCGCCGGCGAAGCCGAGCTTCAACTCCCCCGCGGCCGACCTCAACCAGCTGCGCAACGAGACCAAGCGCATCGCCGAGTCGGCCCCCGGTCAGGCGGTCCACAAGTCGGTGCTCGAGCGGGCGCGCGCGCTCGCGGCGGCCATCGACCACGACCTCGGGCTGCCGGAGGCGCCGGACGGGCTGTCCTACGCCGACCTCGCGGTGCTGCTGTCCCAGTCCAAGTAGCCGCCCGGCCGGCTACACGCCGGGGGACGGCGGCAGGTCCATCAGGTGGCGCGCCAGCGCGCCGTAGTCGGCGCCGGGGTCGGTCCGCTCCAGCAGCGCGCGGGCCTCGCCGGCGAGCCGCTGCTCGCGCTCGTCGATGTCGCGGGCGTGCCCCAGGTCCTTCAGCAGGTTGCGGACGGTGAACCCGGGGGCGTGGTCGCCGGCGAGCACGCGGGGGAACAGGTTGCGCAGCTGCCAGGAGTCGCC
>DASSBX010000415.1:0-4173 GCA_035698305.1 Miltoncostaeaceae bacterium
CCCGCATGATCTCGCAGACGACTCCGGCGGGATTGAGTCCGGCGAGTCGCGCGAGGTCGACCGCAGCCTCGGTCTGGCCGGCGCGCTGGAGCACTCCCCCACGCCGGGCGCGGAGCGGGAAGACGTGTCCGGGCTTGACGATGTCCTCGGGCCCCGCCTCGGGGTCGATCGCGACCATGATCGTGCGGGAGCGGTCGGGCGCCGAGATGCCGGTGGTGATGCCATGGCGGGCCTCGATCGGCTCGGTGAACGCGGTGGCGTGGGGCGCCTCGTTGCGCTTCACCACCGGCTTCAGGCCGAGCTGGTCGCAGCGGGCGGGGGTCAGCGCGAGGCAGATGAGCCCGCGCCCGTGGGTCGCCATGAAGTTGATCGCCTCGGGGGTGGCGAACTGGGCGGCCATGACCAGGTCGCCCTCGTTCTCGCGGTCCTCGGAGTCGAGGATCACGACCATCCGGCCGGCGCGGATGTCCTCGATCGCCTCGGCGACGGTGGCGAACTCGGTGGCCTTGCTGGTCGTCATGCGTCCTCCCGGGGCGGGACGTAGGGCCCCGCCAGCGACTCGACGTATTTTGCCACCACGTCAACCTCCAGGTTCACCGCGCGCCCGACGGCCTGCGGCCCCAGGGTCGTGACCGCCATCGTGTGCGGGATCAGGGCGACCGAGAAGCCGTCCGGGAGCCGCGCCGCGACCGTGAGGCTGACCCCGTCGACCGCGACGCTCCCCTTCTCGACAACGTAGCGGAGCAGGTCCGGCGGGGCCGTGACCTCCAGGACGGTGCTCTCCCCCTCCGGCCGGGCCGCCGCGACCGTGCCGACGCCGTCCACATGCCCCTGCACCAGGTGGCCGTCCAGGCGGTCCCCGAGGCGCATCGGGCGCTCCAGGTTCACCCGGTCGCCGGGACCCAGGGCCCCGAGGTTGGTGCGGCGGAGCGTCTCGGCGACCGCGTCGACGGCGAAGCCGTCGCCGGTGACCTCCACCGCCGTGAGGCACGCGCCGTTCACCGCGACGGAGTCGCCGGTCCGCAGGCCGTCGAGCACCGCCGACGCGGCGATCACCAGCCGCGCGGACGCGCCCCCCGGAGCGACCGAGGCGATCACGCCGCCCTCCTCCACCAGCCCCGTGAACATCAGGCCCCCACCGGCAGCGCCCGCAGTCGGCCGGTGACCAGAAGGTCCTCCCCCACCGTCTCGTGGCGCGGCCCGATGAGCCGCGGCGCGTCGGCCAGGCGGTCGACGCCCGCCCCGCCGATCGCCGCGGGCGCCTCGCGGCCGCCGATCAGGATCGGGGCCAGGAACCACGCCACCCGGTCCACCGCCCCGGCCTGCAGCAGCGCGCCGGCCAGCCCGGCGCCGCCCTCGACGAGCAGGGACTGGATCCCCCGCTCCCCCAGCGCCCGCAGCGCCGGGACGATCCGCTCCTCGGGGGCCCCCGGGAGCCGCAGCACGGAGACGCCCACGGCCTCCAGGGCGACCACGCGGGCGACGGGGGCGTCCTCGGCCGCCAGCACGATCACCGGCAGCTCGCGGGCCGTGTGGGCCAGCGCGGAGTGGAGCGGCAGCGTCGCCTGGGAGTCGAACACCACCCGCGCGGGCTGGCGGACCGGGCCCTCCACGTCGCGCGCGGTGAGCCGGGGGTCGTCGGCCAGCGCGGTGCCGATCCCGACGGCCACGGCGTCGGCGTCGGCGCGCCAGCGGTGCACCAGCGCCCGGGACGCGGGCCCGGAGATCCAGCGGCTCTCCCCCGTCGCCGTCGCGATCCTGCCGTCGAGGCTCGTCGCCAGCTTGAGGGTCACCTCCGGCAGCCCGGTGACCGCGTGCACCAGGAAGGGCGCGATCAGCTCCGCGCAGGCGGCGGCGTCGTCGCCTCCCGCCACGGCGACATCGATCCCCGCGGCGCGCAGCACCTCCACGCCCTGGGCCCGGCGGCGCTCCAGCGGGTCGCTGAGCCCCACCACGACCCGCGCCACGCCGGCGGCCACCAGGGCGCCGGCGCACGGCGGCGTGCGGCCGTGGTGCGAGCAGGGCTCCAGCGTGCACACGACCGTGGCCCCCCGCGCGGCGTCGCCGGCCGCGGCGAGCGCCATCGCCTCGGCGTGCGGCAGGCCGGGGCCCTCGTGCCAGCCCTCCGCGATCACGCGCCCCCCGGGGTCCAGGATCACCGCGCCGACGGCGGGATTGGGGCTCACCCGTCCCCGGCCGCGCACCGCCAGCTCCCGCGCCCGGGCCAGGGCCGACAGCTCGGCGACGGTCGGCGGGGCCGCGGCGGTCGTCACCCCTCCGCCAGCCCCGCCAGCTCGCGGTATGCGGCGATCGGGTCGGGCGCGCCGAAGATCGACGACGCCGACACGAACATCGACGCCCCCGCGGCCCGCACCTCGGGGAGCGTCTCCCGGCCGATGCCCCCGTCCACCTCGATGCGGGCCGACGACGGGAGCATCCCGCGCAGGCGCGCCACCCGCCCCGGCGTGGTGCGGATGAACGACTGGCCCGAGAAGCCCGGGTTCACCGCCAGGACGTTCACGTAGTCGAGCTCCGCCGCCAGCTCCGCGACGTGCTCGACGGGCGTCCCGGGGTTGAGGGCCAGGCCGGCGGCGCAGCCCGCCTCGCGGATCATCCCGAGCAGGCGGTGCGGGTGCGGGTCGGCCTCGACGTGCACGGTGATCGCGTCGGCGTACGGCGCGAACAACCCGATCGCCTCCGCCGGGCGGCTCACCATCAGGTGGACGTCGACCGTGCCGCCCGCGTCGCGCACCGGCCCGGCCACGGCGCGCGTGAAGTCCGGGCCGACGGTGAGGTTGGGGACGAAGTGGAGGTCCATCACGTCCACGTGCACCGCGCGCGTGCCGGCGGCGATCAGCGCGTCGAGCTGCTCGCCCAGGCGCAGCATGTCGGCCGACATCAGCGACGGCAGCACCACGGGGCGGTCGGGTAGGCTCACGAGGCCTCCGGCCGGCGCAACCGGGCGATGAAGAAGCCGTCGGTGCCGTGGCGGTGCGGCAGCGTGAGCAGCGCCCCCGGCAGGCGCGGGTGCGCGAGCTCCGGGCGCTCGGCCGCCAGGTCGTCCAGGGGGGCGCCCGTCGCGCGGACCACGTCCTCGTTCTCGGGCGCGATGAGCGTGCAGGTGGAGTAGACGACGCGGCCGCCGGGGCGCACGAGCGCCAGCGCGCGGCCGAGGAGCGCGCGCTGCAGCTCGGTCAACGGCCCCAGCGACGACTCGCGCCGCCTCCAGCGCGCGTCGGGGCGCGACGACAGCACGCCCAGCCCCGTGCACGGCGGGTCGACCAGCACGGCGTCGAAGCCCTCGTCCAGCGGCACGTCGCGGGCGTCGCCCTCCACCACCTCGACGTCGGCGCCCATCCGCGCCGCCAGGGACCGCAGGGTCGCGGCGCGCGCGGGGCGCAGCTCGACGGCGGTGATGCGGGCGCCGCCCTCCGCCAGGGCCGCCATGTGGGTGGTCTTGGCGCCGGGGGCGGCGCAGAGGTCGAGGATCCGCTCGCCCGCCCGCGGGGCCACCGCGTGGGCCACGAGCTGCGACGCCCGGCTCTGCCCGATCGCCAAGCCGCGCTCCCACGCCCGCGACTCCTCCAGCGCGAAGGCTCCGCCCAGCACGTACGCCTCGGGGATCGCGGGATCGCGGGTCCACCCCTCCGGCAGCTCGCCCTCCAGGTCGCCGCGAGGCCCGCGGAGGGGGTTCCAGCGCAGCGCCGACTCGGCGGGCGCGTTGGCGGCCGCCATCGCCCCGATCGCGTCCTCCTCGCCGAGCGACTCGACCAGCCGGGCGACGATCCAGTCGGGCATCGAGTGGCGCAGCCCCGCGGAGGCGGCCCCGGCGGCGTCGAGCTCGGCCAGCCGCGCGGAGGCGTCGGCGGCGATGCGGCGCATCACCGCGTTGACGAGGCCCGCGCGTGCGGAGGAGCGCGCCTTCGCGCCGCGCAGCGACCGCGCCTGGCGCACCGCCTGATCGACCGCGGCGTGGTCGGGGACCGCGTCGGAGAACGCGACCTCGTACGCGCCGAGCCGCAGGATGTCGCGGACGGCGGGCTCCAGGGCGGCGGGGCGGTCGAGCGCCCCGTCGATGAGCCAGTCGAGCGTGCGGCTGCGCTGGACGGCGCCGTACGCCAGGCGGGTGGCGCCGGCGCGGGCGCGCGGGTCGAGCTCGGCGCGGCGGGCCTC
>DASSBX010000416.1:0-13543 GCA_035698305.1 Miltoncostaeaceae bacterium
GGGGCCGTCCAGGTCGACCGCCTCGACGATCGCGAAGGCCTGGCCGCGCAGCGGCTCCGGCACCGGCTCGACCGGCGGGAACCGCAGGATGCGCCCGATGGTGGTCACGCCCTCCGGCAACCCGGCCGACCACTCGCGCCACGCCTCCAGGACCTCGGCGGCGCGCTCCTCCGGGAACATCAGGCTGCCGCCCGCGATCTCCCCCACGGGGTGCAGCCCGACCTCCACGGCGGTCACGGCGGCCCACCCGCCGCCACCTCCGCGGAGCGCCCACATCGCCTCGCCGTCCACGTCGTCGTCCAGCCGGACCGCCTCGCCGTCGGCGGTGACCACCTCGATGGCGGTCACGTCGTTGGCCGCCATGCCGTGGCGGCTCGCCAGCCAGCCGTGGCCGCCGCCCAGCAGGTAGCCGACGGCGCCGACCAGCGGCGACGACCCCGACGCGGGCGCGAGGCCGTGCTCGGCGGCGGCGCCCGCGACCGCACCCCACTGCGCGCCGCCGCCGATCCGGGCGACCCGCCGGTCGGGGTCGATCGCCACCTCGTCGAGCCCGCCGGCGCGCAGCAGCAGCGTGCCGCCGTCGATCGTGAGCCGCCCGGCCGCGTGGCCGGTGTTCTGGACGGCGACGCGCAAGCCGCGCTCGCCGGCGGCCCGGATGGCGGCGGCCGCCTCGTCGGCGGACGCGGGAAGGGCCACTGCGGCGGGGCGCTGGTCGACCGCCAGGTTCCACGCGGCGCGCGCGGAGTCCCAACGGGAGTCGCCGGATTCGATGAGCGATGCGGAGGTTGTCATGCCGTCAGCATACGATCGTCCCGTGGACGTCGACTGGGGCGATGGTGACTACTCGCGCACGGCGGCGGCGCTCGCGCCTGCCGCCGACGCCCTGGTGGACGCTGCCGGCATCGGCCGGGGCGACCGGGTGCTCGACGTCGGCTGCGGCACGGGCAACGCGAGCCTGGCGGCGGCAGCGAGAGGCGCCGACGTGCGGGCGGTCGACCCGTCACCGGGGCTGGTGGCGCTCGCGCAGGAGCGGTCGGACGCCGCGGGCGCCGGCCTGCTGGTGCAGGTCGCGTCGGCCGAGGCCCTGCCGTTCGACGGCGGCGCGTTCGACCACGTGATCAGCAGCTTCGCGGTGATCTTCGCCCCCGACCCGCACGCCGCGCTGCGCGAGATGGTCCGCGTCGCCCGCCCCGGCGGGGTGGTGACGCTGAGCACCTGGCTGCCGGGCGGCGGGGTCCAGGCGGCCGCCGAGGTGCTGCTGACCCTGCTGCCCCCGCGCCCCGAGCCGCGGCCGCGCTGGGACGACCCGGAATGGGTGATCGGCCTCCTGGAGGCGGCGGGCGCGCCGGGCGGCGCGATCGACCGGCGCGAGATCGCGTTCGAGGCGCCCTCGCCGCAGGAGTGGTTCGCCGAGCACGAGGAGTTCCACCCCGTGTGGCGGGCGCTTCGGCGCGAGGCGGGCCCGGACGCCTGGGACGACGTGCGGGAGCGGTCGGTCCGGGCCCTTGCGGCCCACGACGAGGGCGACGGGGGGTTCCGCACCACGAGCCGGTACGCCGTGATCCGCTCCGTGCGGGAAAAGCGCGCGCCGGCGGGCTGACGGCGGGTTCAGCCGGCGGGCGGCGGGACCGATCGTGGAGGCATGCCGTCCGCCGCGGGTGGCACACTCCGAACATGCGTTCGCCCTCTTCGACACACGGCCAGCTGATCCTCTTCCCGGGGGTCTCCGGCGCCGCCGCGCCCGCCCCGGGGCCGGCCGCGCGCCGCCGCCGCCCCACCCGGGTCGAGCGCAAGGTGGCCGAGCTCGAGCGCATCGCCGAGGCCGCCGAGCGCGAGATGTCCGACAGCTTCCGCCGCGGCGACCCGATCAGCGCGAAGGCCGCCCACGACCGCGCCCGCGGGGCGCGGCGCGCCGCCGAGATCCTGCGCGCCGGCCCGTCCGGCGTCGCGGGGGTCATCGGCGGGCACCACGAGGCCGCCTGACGGGGCCCCGTGGGTCCGCCCGCGCGCCGGCCGGCTAGGCGAAGAGGATCTCGTCCCCCGGCTCCCCCTCCGCGAGCCGCGCCTCGATCTTCGCGAACGCCAGCTCGTGCAGCACGGGGGCGAGGATGTCGATCGGGGCGTCCGGGGCATCCGCGTTGCGGAACTGGACGCTCACCCGGCCCACGAAGCAGGTCTTGATCCCCAGCTCGCGGTCGTCGTCGTCGAGCACCTGCACCTGGAATCCCCAGAGCATCGTGGGGCCGTCGGTCAGCGAGGCCCGCACCTCCCGGGGCACCAGCGTGTAGGCCTTACCCTCAACCTCGACTCGATGCTGAGTCATAGGTCGATCAGCTCCCCGGCTGCGGTCACCGCCGCCGCGGCGCCGCCCCGGCGCGGATCGCCCGCGCCCTCCGGGCCGTCGGGCCCGGTGCCGGCGGCGCTGACCCCGCCGAAGAACAGGTTCATCTGCCCCCAGCGGCGCAGGCGGTGGCCGTCGGCGAGCAGCGCTGCCACCGCCTCGTCGGGCACGCCGCCCTCCACGTCCACGCCGTCCCCCTCCGGGTGCACGCGCGGGTGCCGGACGGCGGACCGGACGTCCATCCCGCCGTCGACCAGGTTCACCACCGTCTGCAGGATCGCCGAGCGCAGCCGGTTGGATCCCGCGGAGCCGAGCGCCATGACGGGCTCGCCGTCGCGCAGCAGCAGGCTCGGGGCCATCATCGAGGTCATCCGCTCTCCGGGGTCGGTCTGTCCGAAGCCGCCCGGGTTGAGGTCCTCCTCCCCGAGCATGTTGTTCAGAAGGATGCCGGTTCCGGGGGCCATCACGCCTGATCCGGAGCCGTTCGAGCTCGACAGGCTGGCCATCCCGCCGTCCGCGTCCACCGCGCTGGCGTGCGTGGTGCCCGTCGGCCGGCGCGCCCAGAGCCGCTCAACCACGTCCTCCTCGCCCAGGTCGGCGTGGAAGCGCTCGTCGCGCACGGCGTTCGCGGCCACGCCGGCCCGCGTGACCGCGCGGTAGCGGTCGACGTCGTCGCCGGGCGGCGGCTGCTGCTCCATCGCCCGCAGCGCCAGCGCGATCAGGGCCCCGCCCGACGACGGCGGCGGGTTGGTGAGCAGCGTCACGCCGCGGTACGCCACCCGCAGCGGCATGCGGTCGATCACCCGGTACGCGGCCAGATCGTCGCCCGTCACGAGTCCGCCGCCGTCCGCCAGGTGCGCGACGATCGCCCGCCCGAGGGGACCGGTGCGGATCGCCTCCGGCCCGTCCCGGCCGATCGTCTCGAGGGAGTCGGCCAGGTCGTCGTTGCGCAGCCGGTCGCCCTCGGCCAGCAGGCGGCCCCCGGGGGCATAGACGTCCGCGGCGGCGGGGCTCGCGACGAGCATGTCCCCGAGGATCCGGTGCAGGTACGCGGCCTCCCGGGTGAGCACCACCCCCTCGCGGGCGATCCGCACGGCGGGCGCCACCACGTCGGCCATGGTCAGGCGCCCGTAGCGGCGCATCGCCTCCCCCAGGCCCGCGACCATCCCGGGGGCCGCCACCGACGCCGGGCCGATGTGGAACACCTGGTCGGCGCCGCCGAACGGGACGGTGAACGAGTCGAGGTCGGCGGGGTCCAGGCGCCGGCCGCCCGGGCCCAGGCCGGGGACGGCGACGAAGAAGTCGAGCAGGGCGACGGCGCCCTGCGGCGTGCGGACCATCAGGAAGCCGCCGGCGCCCGGCCCGGTGAGCGGGCTCTCGGCCACGGCCGCGGCGAACGCCGCCGCGCACACGGCGTCGACGGCCCCTCCCCCGCGCGCCAGGGCCTCGGCGCCCGCCCGCGCGCTCAGCCGGTGGCCGGCCGCGACGACGCCGACCGGCGCGTCACGCCGGCCGAGGGTTACGCCGCGTCCTCCGGACCGTCCCGGTCGTCGTCGTCCCGCTGGAGGTCGGAGCGCCTGATGATCGTGGTGGCGTCCGGGTCGCGGGGCGGCGTGCCCACCGACTCCACGTCGAAGACGCGGGGGGTCTCGGGCTCGGGGACGGTCTCGGGGCCCGGGGCGGTGCGGCTCGCCGGGTAGGGCAGGTCGAAGCGGGTGACCTTGTCGGCGCGGACCAGCGACGGGCCGGAGCCCTGGGACGCCGGGCCGCCCGCGCGCGCCGGGGCGGCGGGCGCGTCACGCGTGACCGGGGCCGTCTTCGCGGGCGGCGGCTCCGGCGGCGGGGCCGGGACGGCGCGCACGCCGGTGAAGTTCGCGGCGACGACGGTCACCCACACCTGGCCCTCGAGGTCGGGGTCGATGGTGGCGCCGAAGATGATGTTGGCGTCCGGGTCGGCCGCGTCGGAGACGACACGCGCCGCCTCGCCGACGTCCACCAGCGACAGGTCGGGGCCGCCGGTGATGCCCAGCAGGATCCCCTTGGCGCCGTCGATCGGCGTCTCCAGCAACGGCGAGGCGATCGCGGCCAGGGCGGCCTCGCTGGCCTTGTTTCCCCCGCCGGCGTAGCCGATGCCGAGCAGCGCGGTGCCCGCGCCCCGGATGATGGTGCGCACGTCCGCGAAGTCCAGGTTGATCAGGCCCGGCAGGGTGATCATGTCGCAGATGCCCTGGACGCCCTGGCGCAGCAGGTCGTCGGCCACCTTGAAGGCGTCCACCATGCTCGTGCCGCGGTCCAGCACGGCCATCAGGCGGTCGTTCGGGATGATGATGACGGTGTCGGCCGCCTCCTGCAGGCGGGAGAGGCCCTCGTCGGCGATGCGGGTGCGGCGGTTGCCCTCGAACCCGAAGGGGCGGGTCACGACGGCGACCGTCAGCGCGCCCAGCTCGCGGGCGATCTTCGCGACGGCGGGCGCCGCACCGGAGCCGGTGCCGCCGCCCTCGCCGGCCGCGATGAACACCAGGTCGCTCCCCCGCAGCGCGCGGCGGACCTGCTCCTCGCTCTCGCGCAGGGCCTGCTCGCCGAGCCCGAGGTCGCCGCCGGTGCCGAGGCCGCGGGTCAGCTCCATCCCCACCGGGATGCGGACGTCCGCCTCGCTCTCCTCGAGCGCCTGGCGGTCGGTGTTGATGGCGACGAACTCCACGCCGCGCAGGCCGGCCTCGATCATGCGGTTGACCGCGTTGCAGCCCGCGCCGCCGACGCCGACGACGCGGATGACCGCGACGTAGTTCTGGCCCTCGGACGCCGGCCGGCGCTCCGACTCCCAGTCGGGCCCGCGCTCGACGGGCGCCATGGCGTCGGTGGAGCGGAACAGCTCGGACAGCGGCCCCTCGCGCATGCTGGCGCGTCCGCCCCGGGTGCTCACGCCGCCGCCTTCCCGGCGCCCCCCGGGGCGATGCCCACGGGGCTGGCGACCACCTCGCGCGCGAGCTGGCGGTACCAGCGCGCGGCCTGACCGCCCGGGTCGTAGCGGATCACGCTCTTGCCCTCCACGGGCGCCTCCGCGAAGCGGATCGTCTTGCCGATGCGCGTGCGGTACACCCGGGCGCCGAAGCTCTCCTCGAGCATCTGGACCGCCTCCCGGCCATGGACCGTACGGCCGTCATACATCGTCGGGAGGATACCGACGATGTCCACCACGGGATTCAGGTTCTCACGGACCTGCTGGAGCGTCTGGTTGAGCTGGGCCAGCCCTCGGAGCGACAGGTACTCGCACTGGACCGGCACGATCACGCCCTCTGCGGCGACCATCGCGTTGATCGTGAGGAGCCCCAGGGAGGGCGGCGTGTCGAGCAGCACGTAGTCGTACAGCTCCTTCACCGGCCGCAGCGCCCGCTCCAGGGCGCGCTCGCGGCCGATCGTTGCCGACAGCGCCAGCTCGGCGCCGGCGAGCTCGATCCCGGCGGGGGCGACGTCGATCTCGCGCGCCTCGATGATCTCGGTGATCGCGGCGGACCCGGTGAGCACGTGATACATCCCCAGGCCGAGCGCCTCGACGTCGATCCCCTGGCTCATCGACAGGTTGCTCTGCGGGTCGAGGTCGACCGCGAGCACGCGCGCGCCCATGTCCTTCAGGGCGACGCCGAGGTTGAGCGTCGTGGTGGTCTTCGCGACGCCGCCCTTCTGGTTGGCGAGGGCGAGGACGCGTGCGGTTCGGGGCATCTGGCGCACCTTGGCGGGGGTCTGACGTCCGCTCGTTTCTCCCCCGTGCCCCGGATTCCTGCGATTCCGCCCGGGAACACGGGACCGGGCGCTCAGCCTGGATCCGTCAAAGATCGTGGATGCGGGGCGTGAGAGCGCCGCGTCAGACGGGATTCGGTGTCGCACCCGGAGGGTGATCCCTCGGGTCGCGCCGAATCCCGTATAGCGCGTGCGATCTCGCGTATCCGCGCCGCGAGATGCGACGGATCCAGGCTCAATCGGGGGGCAGCTCGAGACGGCGCTGACCGGCCCAGGCGGCGGCCTGGGAGCGGCGCTGGAACCCGAGCTTGCGGAGCAGCTGGCTCACGTGGTTGCGCACCGTCTTCTCCGACAGGTGCAGCACCTCGCCGATCGCCCGGTTGGTGTAGCCCTCGGCGATGAGGGCGAGCATGCGTCGCTCGCGATCGGTCAGGCCGGCCAGCTCGGCCTCGGCCTGCTTGGCCGACAGCTCGCGGAACTGGGTGAGCAGCGCCCCGGCGGCGCGCGGGTCGAGCGTCGAGTCGCCGGCGGCGGCGTCGCGGATCGACTGGGTGAGGCGCTCGGCGTCGGCCTGCTTGAGCAGGTAGCCGCTGGCGCCCGCCATCACGGCGCCCACGATCGCCTCCTCGTCGGAGTAGGACGTCAGCATCACCACGCGGGTGTCGGGGTGGTCGGCCTTGATGCGGCGGCACGCCTCGACGCCGCTGCCGTCGGGCAGGCGGACGTCCATGAGCACCACGTCGGGACGGGTCTGCTCGTTGAGCTGCACCGCCTCGGCGACCGTCTGCGCCTCCCCCACCACCCGGAAGCCTGCGGTGTGGCTGAGGAGCGTGCGGAGCCCCAGCCGGACGACCGTGTGGTCGTCCACGATGAGGACGCGGATCGGGTCGGTGGGAACGGCGGTGGTCACGGAAAACTCACCTCGGGTTCGGGATCAAGGATGACGCTGTCGGGCTCGTCGCTGTCCAGGGGCACGGCCACCACCACGCGGGTGCCGCCGGCCGGCTGCGCGGCCACCTCCAGGCGGCCCCCGAGCCGCCGGGCCCGCTCGCGCATGTTGCGCAGGCCCTCGTGGCGGCCCGGGGCGGGGGCGGGTCCGACGGCCCCGGCGGACGGCCCGCAGCCGTCGTCGGAGACCACCAGGTCGAGCTCGTCGGGAGCGAAGATCAGGTTCACGCGCACACTGCACGAGCCCGCGTGGCGGGCGGTGTTGGTGAGCGCCTCCCGCAGGATCTGCTCCAGGTGCGGGCCGGCCTCGTCGGGGAGGGGGCCGGAGCAGGCGAGCCCCTCGACGACGAACCGCGCGGGGCGGCCGGTCTCGTCGGAGAAGCGGCGCGTGAGCTCCCCCAGGCCGGTGGCGAGCACCTCCGGCGTGACGGGCGGCTGGGCGAGGTGGCGGATGTAGTCGCGGATGCCGTCGGTCGCGGCGTTGAGGTCGGCGACCACCTCGCGCACCTCCGCGCGCACGCCCGGGTCGTCGGTGCGGATCGCGATCGCCTCCAGGTGCAGGCCGGCGGCGTAGATCGACTGGATCGTCCCGTCGTGGAGGTCGCGGCGGAAGCGGGCGCGCTCCTCGGCGATCGCCCGCGCGCGGTCGAGGGCCTCGAGCTGCTGCTTCGCCTCGACGTCGAAGATCTCCAGCAGCTTCACCGCCAGCACGCAGAGCACCAGGCCGGCGACGCCACGGACCATCCCGAGGGGCAGGCCGGTGAGGTCGAACCATCCGTCGGCGTCGCCGATGCCGCCGGGGGTGATCGGGCCTGGCGACACGATCAGGCCGCCGACGAGCGCGTAGACGGCGAGCACCGCCGCCGCGGCGCCCGCGTACGGCTTGATGGCGGTCATGCCCGCATCGCCGAGCTCGGCGCGCTGGCGCCACAGGCCCACCGCGGCGAGGGCGGCGCCGGGCACCAGGAGCGCGTACCGCGACACCGCGACCACGGCGGCCTCCCACTCGGCCACGGTCCAGCCGTTGCGGGGCGCGGCGAGCGTGAGGATCCCGAAGATCAACGCTGCGGCCAGGAGCGACAGCGCGGTGAGGCTGCGGCGCCACACCGGCGGCGGGGTCAGCAGGCGCAGGCCGAACTGCACCAGGAACAGGAACGCCGCGACCTGGATCACCGCGCGCAGGATCTCGAGCCCCTCGATCACGCTCGGATCGAGCGGGAAGGCCTCCTGGATGGGGACGAACACGTACCCCCACACCGCCAGGGCCTCGACGAACGCGAACGCGGCGAGCCAGATGAGCGACGAGGTGAGGGTCAGGCGCGTCGCGCGGCGTCGCTGGAGCCACACGGCGAAGCCGAGCGAGAAGAAGACCAGACCCTGCGCGAACAGGATGATGGTCTCGTTCTGAACGAAGAACTCGCGCACAGACGCGCCTCACGGTTCCGCGGACGGGGCGGGCGGGGCTTCCGGCCCCGTCCGCCGCGGCGTCCAACGGCGATCGGACGCCCGGGAATTGCGCAGATTGTAGCGCCCTTGCGGCGCACGGCCTCCCGGCTACGCGCCCAGCTCGGCCTCCAGCTGCGCGCGCATCGACTGGAGGGAGCCCTCGCCGGCGGCGTCCACCACCTCGGGCTCCTCCAGCAACGCGCGCCGGTCGATGGTCTTGCTGCGGTTGGTGACGTACGGATCGTCCATCACGTCCTGCAGGTTGCGGCCGGTGTGCAACTGGCGCACCACGTACTCGATGAGCCGCTTGTGCTGCGCCGACTCGGTGTTGATGAGCCTGCGGATCTCCTCGCGGACCGACATCAGAAGCTCATGATCCGCATGCCGGCCCCGGCGCCCGCCATCGCGCGGAGGCGCGCGACGCGCTCCTCCATGGGCGGGTGGGTCGAGAACAGCTTGGACATGCCGCCCTGGCCGCGGGCGTGCGAGGCGAGCGGGTTGACGATGTAGAGCGGCTCCGACGCCGGGTTCACCTTCATCGGGATCGTCTGGGCGCCGCGGTGCAGCGTCTCCAGCGCGTCGGCCAGCGGGAGCGGGTCGCCGATCAGCTCGGCGCCGGTCGCGTCGGCCACGAACTCGCGCTGGCGCGAGACGGCCATCTGGATGATCACCGCCGCCAGCGGGGCCAGGATGATCGTCGCGATCGTCCCGATGAGGCCCAGCGGGTTGTCGCGGTCGTCGCCGCCGAAGAACAGCGAGAACTGGAGGAAGTTGGCGATCGCGGAGATCGCGCCGGCGACCATCGCGGCGACGCTGGCGATCAGGATGTCCCGGTTCTTGATGTGGGCCATCTCGTGGGCGAGCACGCCCTCCAGCTCGCGCGCCGGCAGGGCGCGCTGGATTCCCGCGGTCACGGCGATCGCGGCGTGCTCCGGGTTGCGGCCCGTCGCGAAGGCGTTCGGCTGCTCGGCGGGCGTGACGTAGACGCCGGGCTTCGGCAGCCCCGCGCGCTGGGCGAGGGAGGCGATCATGCGGTGCAGCTCCGGCTCCTCGGCCTCGCTGACCTCGACCGCCTTGCTCATCTTGAGCGCCACCGTGCCGCTGAACCAGTACATCGCGAAGTTGAACACCACCGCGATGACGGCGAACACGATGATCCCACTGGCGCCGCCGATCAGGAACCCGATCGCCAGCAGCAGCGCGGTCAGCGCCGCGATCAGCAGGAACGTCTTGATGTTGTTGCCCGCCTTGTATGAGGCGAGGTTCATCAATTCCTCCTTGGAGACAGCCCCGGATCCCGTTTGGGGAGCGGTATGCCGAGTATAGGAGAGTCCGCCACGTGCGCCCGTCGGGGCCGATTGACGGTCGGTTAACACAGCGGTCGTCCGCCGCTCGCGCAGATACCCTCGGGGGGTGCGCCGTGCCCGCCTCGCAATCGCCCTCGCCCTGGTCGCGGGCCTCCTCGCCGGCTGCGGCCCGGTGGGGCCCACCGAGGCCGGCGGCGACCGGGCCTCCCCGGTGAAGCTGCTGACCGTGCTGCCCAGCCCCGGCGAGCTGCGCGGGGCCCCGGCGCGCGAGGCGGACGCCGCCGCGATCGCCGAGGCGTTCACGGGGGTCGCCGACCCCGATCTGGCGGCGATCATCCGCTCGCGCGACCCGCAGGCCGCGGCGGTGCGCGAGTGGACGGGGCCCGGCGGTCAGACGCTCACGGCGGTCGCGACGGTGTGGGACTCGCACCTGGTCGCCACCCAGGTGGGCGCCGACCTGGCGCAGAAGCTCGTCTCCGACGGCGGCAGCGCCTGGACGCCGCCCGAGGCGCGCGCGGCCCGCGGCGCGCGGCGCGACGACCCGCGCGAGCTGCGGCTCGCGCGGTCGGTGGGCCCCAACGCGATCTACATCCGGGCGACGGGACCGGTGCCGGACGAGACGGTCACCACGGCGCTGGCGCGCCTGACCGAGCAGCTCCAGGAGAACCCGGAGTTCGGGGGCGGCTGACCGCCGGTCAGGGGGTCAGGTCGCGGCGGTCGACGAGCACGAGCGCGACGGCGACGGTCGCCGCCGCGAGTCCCAGCAGGGCCAGCACGTCGCCGCCCGCGAGCGATCCCGAGCCGATGATGGCGGGCGGGTCGAGGTGGTGGAAGATCGACAGCGGCCCGAGCGGCTCGGCGACCGACCACACCTGGCTGAGGTAGTCGACCGCGTAGGAGACGAGCAGGAAGCCGGTGGCCCAGCCCACCGCGCGCCCGCCGGTGCGCACCAGCGACGCCACCAGCAGCGTGACCCCGCCGACGGCGAGGAAGCACACGAACCCGGCCAGCAGGGCCAGGGCGAGCGGGCCGGGGTCGACGGGGGCCAGGTCGTCCACCGCCAGAGCGGCGGCGAGGCCGCCCACGTAGCCGCCGGCGACGACGGCGAGGAGGCCGGTCGCCATCGCCAGCGCGTGGGCGGCGAGCCAGCGGTGCGGGGGCAGGGGACGCGAGAGCACCAGCTCGGCGGTCCCGTCCTCGGCCTCCCGCGCCGGCGCGGCGCACATCGAGATGGCGATCGCCGCCTGGCAGGCGAGCGCGACGGGGTGCAGGTAGCCGGACCCGGAGTAGCCGGTGGGGCTGGCGACGTCGGCGCTGCCGGCCAGCGCGCGCAGGGCGGGCGGCAGCGCGTCGAGCACCTGGCGGATCGCGTTCTGGTCGACCGACGCGTACGAGAGCCCCACCACGAACTCGAACAGGCCGAAGCCC
Organism: Miltoncostaeaceae bacterium; assembly: GCA_035698305.1. Classification (GTDB taxonomy): domain Bacteria; phylum Actinomycetota; class Thermoleophilia; order Miltoncostaeales; family Miltoncostaeaceae; genus Miltoncostaea. The sequence continues at coordinate 11,209 of DASSBX010000416.1, forward strand.
AGCGCGAGCAGCAGGATGCGCACCCGCGCCCGCTCCAGCGCCAGGCCGTACACCACCCTCACGCGGCGTCCGCCTCCCCGTAGAGGTGGCGGAACGCCTCCTCCAGGCTCGGCGGCGCGATCGCCACGTCGCCCACGGGCAGCGCGGCCAGCGCCGCGAGGAGCGCCCGCGGCTCGCCGGACACGGTGAAGCGGTGGCGCAGCCCGTCGACCGCGACGTCGCCGACCCCCGCGACCGCGTAGCGGGACGGGTCGACCGGCGCGGTGAAGCGCACCTCGACCGTGCGGCTGCGCCCGCGGCGGAGCTCCTCGACCGGCCCGGCGAGCAGCAGACGGCCGTCGCGCACCATGGCGACCCGGTCGCAGAGCTCCTCCACCTCGGACAGCACGTGGCTGGAGAAGAAGACGGTGCGCCCCGCCCGGGCCCGCCCGGCGAGCCACTCGAGCAGCCGCCCCTGGATGACCGGGTCGAGGCCGCCGGTGGGCTCGTCCAGGATCACGAGGGGCGGGTCGTGCTGCAGCGCGGCGACCAGCCCCAGCTTCTGCTTCATCCCCCGGGAGTACTCGCGCACCCGCCGGCGCAGGTCGGACCCGGGGAGCTCGAGCACGCGCAGCAACTCGTCGCGCAGCACCGGCGGGCGCGGGTGCAGGCGGGCGAGGGCGTCGAGCACGCGCCCGCCCGCCAGGGACGGGTACAGCCCAAGCTCGCCGGGGAGGTAGCCGACGGCGGCGAGGGCGCCCATGCGGTCGCGGGCGACGTCGTGGCCCATCACCGCGATCCGGCCGGAGGTGGGCCGGATGAGCCCCAGGGCGAGGCGGATGAACGTCGTCTTGCCGGCGCCGTTGGGGCCGAGGAAGCCAAAGCACTCCGCCCGCCCGACGGTCAGGTCGATGCGGTCGACGCCGACGGCGCGCCCGTACATCCTGGTGAGGGCGGCGGCCTCGATGGCGTGGTCCACGGGACGGGAGGGTAAACGAGGGCGGTGCGCATCGACCTGACACGCCACGACGGCTGGGGCCTGAGCTGGGTGGCCGCCGAGCCGGCGTTCATGCGGCGCGGCTCGCACGCCGTGGCGGGCGACGGCGGCCTGTGGCTGTTCGACCCCGTGGACGGCGACGGCCTGGAGGAGGCGCTCGCCGGGCTCGGGACGGTGCGCGGCGTCATCCAGACGTACGGCCGCCACCCGCGCGATTGCGCGATCCTGGCCCAGCGCCACGGGGTGCCGCTCCACGTGGTGCCCACCGGCGGCGTGCCCGGCCTGCCCGCCGAGCCGGTGGTGCTGCAGCACCGGCCCTGGTGGCGGGAGGTGGCCTTCTGGCTGCCGGAGCCCCGAGCGATGCTGGTGGGCGAGTCCGTCGGCACGGCGCCCTACTTCCGGGTGGGCGGCGACCGCCTGGGCGTCCACCCCCTCGCCCGGCTCGAGCCGCCCGCCCGGCTGCTGGGGCGGGACCCGCGGCACCTGCTGCCTGGGCACGGGGCGGCGCTCTCGGGGGACGGCCTGGGCGAGGAGCTGGACCGTGTGATCCGCAGCGGCCGCCGGGACCTGCCGCGGGCGTGGCTCGGAGCCGCCCGGGGGTTCCTCCCGGGACGCTGAGCGCGGCGAGTGCAAGGTTTCGGGCCGCGCCCACCACCTTGCTCCCCGTGACGCTCTCGATCCCCAACGCCGCCGCGCCCTCCGCCGACGTCCTGGCGCGGCGGGCGGGCGCGATCGCGCTGCCGATCGCGGTCGCCGCCCTCCGGGACCGGGAGCGGGCGGCGGACGTCGCCCAGGACGTCGTGGTGGACGTGCTCCGGGGGCTGCCGCGCCTGCGCGACCCGGCGGCCTTCGACGCCTGGGCACGCCGCATCGCGGTCCGCCACGTGAGCCGGGCGCTGCGCGGACGGGCGCTGCGGCGCGACCGGGAGCGGCCGCTCGATGACGACGCCCTCGCCGACGTGGCGGATGGGCACGACGCGGCGCTGGTGCGGATGAGCGTCGCGCGGGCGCTCGACGCCCTGCCCCGCCGCCAGCGGCTCGCGGTGATCCTGCGCTACGTCCACGACCTGAGCGATGCCGACGTCGCGGACGCCCTCGGCTGCCGCGTCGGCACCGCCGCGTCGTTGCTCTCGCGTGCGCGGGCGACGCTCCGCGACGACCCCGGCCTGCGCGGCCTGATCGACCACGACCCCGGGAGGACGCCGTGACCGGCCTGGACGCCACGATGCGGGAGGCCCTGCGGCCCCTGCGCGACCTGGAGCTGGACGACGGTCGGCTGGCTCGCGCCGCGGCCGACGCCGCCGCGGCCCGCCCCGCCCGGACCCCCGCCCGCCGCGCGGCCGGCATCGCCGCCGGTGT
>DASSBX010000417.1:0-2028 GCA_035698305.1 Miltoncostaeaceae bacterium
CTGTGACACCGGGGTGCTCTCCCCCGCCCGCTGCCACAGCCAGATCCCGGCGCCGACGGCGGCCAGCAGGACCACGACGAGCGCCACCCGGACGGGCCGCCCGATCAGCGAGGGGAACACGGACGGAGCGTAGCCGCGCCCCGCCGTCGCCCGCGCGCGACGGGTGGCGGATCGCGATCCACAACGCTGATTGCAGGGAGAAACAGGTCGCGGTGGTACCGTCGGCCCGATGCTCGGAGGTCACTCGCGACACCTGCGCCGCCAGGCGCGCCACTGCTGCCCGGCGTGCGCCGCCTCCCTGGGCCGGCGGAGGCGCCGGCAGGGGCCGCAGCCGTGGATGTGGGTGTCGCTGCTGGCGCTCGTCGCGGCGCTCGTGCCGATCGCGGCGTTCGAGGGTGACGGCGAGGCGTCCGTCGCCCGCGCCGCGGGCGCCGTGGCGCAGGTGGAGCCGGCGCCGCCGGTCGCCGCGCCCGTCCCCGGCACCCCCGAGAAGTCGCCCGAGCGCGCCCCGACGAAGCCGCCGCCCACGCCGGCGCGGCCGGTGGTGGAGTGGCGCGACTCGGTCGCCCACGGCACGCCCAACGGCGGCTGGCTGGAGAAGGGCGTCCGCCTGCCGTTCCACGGCCCCGGCTTCTACACCTACGACCCCGCCACCCAGGAGCCGCCCGGCGGGAAGGACCGGCAGTGGGGCACGGCCGTGCTCGTCCGCCACCTCCTGGACCTCGGCGCGTGGTGGGAGAAGGCCCACCCCGGGGCGCCGCGCCTCGGCATCGGCGACCTGTCCCGCCGGCAGGGCGGCGCGTTCGGCGGCCCCGTCGTGGGCCACGCCTCCCACCAGAACGGCCTGGACGTCGACATCCGGCTGCCCCGCGCCGACGGCCGCGAGGACGCCGCCGACCCGGGCACCTACGACCGCGAGCTCACCCAGCAGGTGGTCGACCGCCTCGTCGCCCAGGGCGCGAGCCTCGTCCTGATCGGCCCGAGCCTCGACCTGCACGGGCCGGCCGGGATCCTCGTCCGCTGGCCCGCCCACGACGACCACCTGCACGTCCGCTTCCCCGACCCGGACGGCACCGGCAACTAGCGGCGGCGGGTGCGCCCGCACGGTGTGGAACTCCCGCGCCCCGCCTCCGGATCCGCCCCGATGCGCGCGGCCGGCGCACGGACGAGGCTGTCGGTGCGCCCCGGTCCCGGACCGGCGCCAACGCGATCGAGAGGAAGCGGTCATGCGCCCGACGGAGCCCTTTCGCCGTGAGCACGAGCAGCTGCGGCCCCACATCGAGCACCTCGTCCACGCGGCCCGCCAGATGCCGCGGCTGCCCGAGGAGGAGCGCGAGGCGCTGCGCGCGCGGATCCTCGAGTTCCTGCGGGGGACGCTGTTGCCCCACGCCCGCGCCGAGGAGGAGGTGCTCTATCCGGAGTGGGCCGAGCTGGTCGGCTACGCCGACGCCGCCGTGCCGATGGTCCACGACCACGCGGCGATCGCCGGGCGGGTCGAGCAGCTCGAGCGGGCCGGCGTGGATGACGCGGACGCGCTCCAGGAGCTCCTGTACGAGCTGCATGCGCTGATCCTCGTGCACTTCGGCAAGGAGGAGGACGTCCAGCTGCCCGCGTTCGACGCCGCGCCCGAGGTCGCCGAGCGGGTGATCGCGCGGATGGGGGAGACCGCCGGCCACGGCCACGCGCACTGATGCGCTGACGACGAGGATGCGGCGCGCGCCCGGCGGCGGTCGCCGGGCGCGGCTGGGGACGGCATGCGGCGGGTAAAGACGGCTGGTGCTCCGCGCGCCCACCCCGCCCGCCGCGATCACGCCCGCCTTCGAGCCCGGGGACGCGTGGTCGCTCGGGCTGCTGTTCCTGGGGATCGCCGTGATGGCGGCCATCGTCGCGCTGACCCACCAGCGCTCGCGGGCCTTCTCGCCGAGCGTCGTCTACCTGGCGCTCGGGCTGATCGGCGCCGCCGGCCTCGCCCTGCTCGACCGGGGCTGGTTCGACGTCATCGAGGACGCGCAGGTCGTGGAGCGGTTC
>DASSBX010000418.1:0-11375 GCA_035698305.1 Miltoncostaeaceae bacterium
CTAGAGGGCGCGGCGCGTCGCGCCGGGCACACGCCCCGTGTCACCGCCGCGACGGACGGCGGCGGACCCCGGCACTAGTGTTGCGCCATGTCGCACCGGGTCCGCCTGCCGCTCGCCGCCGCGCTCGCCGCGCTCGCCGCCGCCGCGCCCCTGGCGGGCGCCCCGGAGGTGCCGGTGTCGCCGGTGGCGGGGACCGTCCCGGGGCTGGCGGGCGACGGCGGCCCGGCGACCCGGGCGCGCGTCGCCGACCCCGGCGGGCAGGCGGTGCTGGCGGACGGGTCGGTGCTGATCGCCGACACCGGCAACAACCGCATCCGCCGGATCGCCCCGGATGGGGTCATCACCACCGTCGCCGGCGACGAGGACGGCTTCGCGGGGGATGGCGGGCCCGCCGCCGCCGCGCTGCTCTCCCTCCCCACCGACGTCGCCGCCACCCCCGACGGCGGGTACCTGATCGCCGACGCCGGCAACGACCGCGTCCGCCGGGTGTCGGCGGCCGGCATCATCACCACCGTCGCCGGCACCGACCGCGGCTTCCTGGGCGACGGCGGCCCCGCGACGGCGGCGCGCCTGAACACGCCGCGCGAGCTGGCCGTGCAGCCCGACGGCGGGATCCTGGTCGCCGACGCCGGCAACGACCGCATCCGCCGTATCGCCCCCGACGGGGTCATCACCACCGTCGCGGGGGGTGGCGCCGGGGGGGACGGCGGACCCGCCGTCGCCGCTGCGCTGGACGAGCCGAGCGGGGTCGCCGCGGGCGCCGACGGCGGCCTCCTGATCGCCGACACCGGGCACTCCCGGATCCGGCGGGTCGCGCCCGACGGGACGATCTCCACGCTCGCCGGCACCACGCCGGGGTTCGGCGGCGACGGCGGCCGCTCCGCCGCGGCCAGGCTCGCCCGCCCCGCCGACGTGGCCGCGCTGCCGAACGGCGGCGCCCTGATCGCCGACACCGGCAACGGGCGCATCCGGCGCGTCACCCCCCTCGGCGCGATCTTCACCGTCACGTCCGGACTCGCGTCGCCCACCGCGGTGACCCCGGCGCCGGGCGGCGGCGCGCTGGTCAGCGAGTCCGCGGCGGGCCGGGTGGGCCGCATCGCGGGCCTGGGGCGGCCGCCCGACCCCACCGAGGCCCAGTCGATCGGCGTCGACCGCACCCGCGGCTCGGTCACGGTCACGCGCGGCCCCGGCGGCGACGCCGTGCCGCTGCAGGAGCCCGACCTGGCCGTCAACCGGTCGCGCGTCGACGCCAGCAAGGGCCGGGTGGCGCTCACCGTGCAGCGGCGCCGCGGGGTGGGCCTCGCGACCGCCGACGTGGGCGGCGGCACCTTCACCGTGCGCCAGGCCGCGACCGGCGCGGCCATCGCCGACCTGACCCTGACCGGCGCCATCACCGGCTGCAGGGCGCCGGGGGCCGCCGGGCGGGCACGGGAGGACGCGCGGCGGCGCACGCGCCCGAAGCGGACGAACCGCCGGATCGACATCCGGGTGAAGGGGAGGTACCGCACCCGCGGCGACAACGCGTCGGCCATCGCGAGCGGCACCCGCTGGGTCATGATCGACGCCTGCGACCGGACGGTCGTGAAGGTCACGGAGGGCGTGGTGAAGGTCCGCGACCACCGCCTCAGGCGGGTCGTCCGGGTGCGGGCGGGTCGCACGTACGTGGCGCTCTCGCGCGCCGCGGCGAAGGCGGCCGCCGCGAAGGCCGCCCCGGCGCGCGCGCGGCGCTGAGCATGCCGCGGCTCTACGCGGACCTCGCCGACTGGTACCACCTGGTCACCCCGCCGCGGGAGTACGCCGAGGAGGCCGACCACGTGGTGCGGCTGCTCGCCGCCGGAGGCGCGGCGCAGCCGGCGACGATGCTGGAGCTCGGCTGCGGCGGCGGGAACCTCGCGTCCCACCTGACGGTGCCGGAGCTGGTGCTCACCGACGTGTCGCAGGACATGCTGCAGGTGAGCCGGCGCATCAACCCGGGCCGCGAGCACCTGCGGGGCGACATGCGCACCCTCCGCCTGGACCGCCGCTTCGACGCGGTGCTGGTGCACGACGCGATCGACTACATGCTCACCGAGGAGGACCTCGCGGCGGCGCTGCGGACCGTCGCCGCCCACCTGGCCGGCGACGGCGCCGCCGTGCTGCTGCCCGACGCGACCACCGAGTCGTTCGCGCCCGGCTCGTCCCACGGGGGCGACGACGGCGACGACGGCCGCGCGGTCCGGTACCTGGAGTGGGTGCGCGAGCCGGCGCCCGGCGCGACGACCTACGCCATGGATTTCGTGTTCCTGCTGCGCGAGCCGGGCGGCGCGACCCGGGTGGTCCACGACCCCCACGTCTGCGGCGTGTTCCCCCAGGCCACCTGGGACCGGCTGATCGCGGCCGCCGGCCTCGCGCGCGCCGACGTCGCGGGCGTCGCCGACCCCTGGCCGGGCGAGCACGTGCCGATGGTGGTCCGCCCCGCCTGAGCGGTCAGCGTCCGCGCCGGGCGAGCCCCTCCCGGTCGAGCACCACCGTGCGCCCCCGCTGGAGCCGGACGGCGCCGCGGGCCTCCTCCTCGCGGAGCACCCGGTTGACGGTGGCGCGGGACGTCCCCGCCAGGCCGGCCAGGTCCTCCTGGCGCAGCGGGATCGTCACCTCCCCGCTGCCGGTCGCGTACGCGTCGGCGAGCTCGGCCACCCGGCGCCGGATGCGGCGGTCGGCCGGCAGGTACAGCGCCTCCAGGAGGTTGCCGGTGAGCCGCCGCACCTGCTCGGCCAGGATCGCGGCGACGGCGTCGGTGACGCTGGGGTGGCGGGCACGGAGCGCCTCGAGGTCGGGGCGGTGGATGGACCGGGTCTCCCCCGCCTCGATCGCCTCGACCGTCGCGCTGCGGCGCCCGTCGGACTCGAGCAACGCGAGCTCGCCGAACAGGTCCCCGGGGCCGAGGATGGTGAGCACCGCCACGTCGGCGAGCGGCGTCTGCACCCGCACCGCGAACCGGCCGCTCACCACGAGGTGCAGGGTGTCGGCGGGGTCGCCGGTGTGGAACACCACCTCGCCGCGCCGGAACGTGCGCCGCCGCGCGATCTGGAGCAGCCGCTGGACGTCGTCGGCGGGGACGCCCGCCAGGAGGGCCCATTCCACGGCCCGACCCTATCCACCGCGGCGGACGGGGCTCAGGGCCGGACGGTGACCGTCACGACGACCGGACGGCTCACCAGCCCGCCCGCGCGGAGCGTCAGGGTCAGGCGGTACGTGCCGGCGGCGCGGCGGCGGCCCGAGAAGGCGATCGTGCGGCGGCCGGCCCCGAGGCCCGCCCTGGTCACGCTGGTGACCGCGACGAAGCGGGTGCAGCGGCGGGCGCCGTTGCGGATGAGTGCGCGGGTGGGTGCGGCGCAGGCGCGCCCCTTGCGCCGGCCGGCGGCGGCGCGGGACACGGCCATCCGCACGGTGCCGGGGTCGGACAGGATGGCCGTGACCACTGCGGGGGTGGCCGTCCGCGTCCGCCTGATCGACGTGGGCGCCACCTTCGCGGAGATCGTCGGGAGGCCCGCCGCGACGCCACCGCCGCCGCCACCGCCGCCGCCCCCGGCGCCCGGGCGCACCACCCGGACGATCCCCTGCCCGGTGTGCCGGTCGGAGCCGACGGTCGCGGTCAGCGTGACCGGGTAGTCGCCCGGCGGCGTGCCCTCGTTGACCGCGACCCTCACGTTCACGTCGCGGCCGCCGTTCGGCACCAGGGCGACGGTGGCGGGCGACACGGTCGCCGATCCGCTGGGCGCGGAGGTGGATGTGGCGAGCGCGGCCGTCAGGTTCCCCGGGATGGCGTTCGCCCGCAGCGTGAACGGCACCGTCCCCGCGCCGCCCGCCGCGACGGGGGCGGACGTGCCGCCGCGGATCCCCATGTCGGTGAGCCCCGAGAGGGTCTTCCACGACGTCGTGTCGCTCGGGTTGGGTGAGTCGATGCAGATGACGCCGGAGGACAGGGTGAACAGGCTGCTGCCGCACGAGACGGGACGGGTCGGGTCGATGCCGTCGCCCGTCTCGCGCCAGCCGACGACGACCATGTACGCGTACGTCGAGACGGGGCTGCCGTCGGCCGCGGGAGGGAGCCCGAACTTCGTGAAGATCGGCAGGGCGGGCAGGCTCGCCGGATAGGTGAAGGGCGTCGCGATGTAGCCGAACCACCGCTGGCCGGCCGGCGCGGGCTGCAGGCGCTGCAGCTCGGCCGTGTAGCTCGGGCTGGGGACGAGCTCGGGCCCCTGCCCGCCGTCGTCGAAGAAGCGCAGCGCGGCGGGCGGGATGGAGCCCGCCGAGACGCGGTACGCCACCAGCAGCTGGGCCGGCGCGTCGACGTCGGCCGTCGGGTTGAAGTTGCTGTTGCCGTCGTCCGCGCAGTCGGGCGCCGTGCCGCCGCGGCAGAGCTGGGTCACGATCTGCACGGCTCCGGCCGGGTTGGGCTGGGAGCCGGTGAACTGCTTGATGTTCACGCACCCCGCGAGGGCGACCGCCGCGGCGACCGCGCCCAGCGCGAGCAGGAGACGGCGGTGTGTGCGGCGCATCGGCGCGTCCTTCCCGGAGCGGGTGCGGGCGCCACCGTACGACGGGCAGGTCGCCCGCGTCACCCCCCACCGACGATCGGCGGCGGATCGCGGTTTTCCGCCAGCCGCAGAGGCCGCCCCACGCCCGGGGACGCCCCTCCGACCGCGGTTCCGCGTGCGGTGTCGTGACGCGCCCGGCGGCGGCGGCGGATCCCCCGCGACAGGCACGCGGAGGGGAGGCGGCGGTGGCACGACGGGGCGCGTTCGGGGCGGTGGGTGTGGTGGCGGCGGTCGCCGCGCTGGGGACGGCGTGCTCGGCGACGGCGGGGGCGCCCCCCTCCGCCGCGGAGCACGCGGGGACCGCCGCGGCGACGGCCGCGGCGAAGCCGGGATTGGTGCGCTACCGCAGCTGCGCGCGCTTCGCCGCCGACGCCCGGGCGCGCACGCTGCGCATGACCTCGGCGTGGGGGATCGGGGCGCCGCGGCCCGCGTTCGATGCCGTGGCCGTCCCGGAGGCCGCCGACCGCGCGGCCGCCGGGGCGGCGGCGCCCACGGCGGCGGCGCCGCGGGAGGGCGTCGACTTCTCGGGCACGAACGTCCAGGAGGCGGGGGTCGACGAGCCCGACCTGGTCGAGACCGACGGTCGCGTGGTCTACGCGATCGCCGACGGCGCCGTCCGGTTCACCGACGTCCGCGACGGCGCGCCGCGCGCGCTGGCCGCCCCCTTCACCCCGGACGGGGCGTCCCCCACCGGCCTGCTGCTGCACGGCGACCGGCTGGTGGTGCTCGCCGAGAGCGGCAGTGTCTGGGGCGGCCCGGCGGTGGGCCGCGGCGCCACGATCATCGGCGCGGACGTGGGCGTGACGGTCCCGTGGACGCCGCCGGCGACCGTGCTCGTGGAGCTCGACGTCGCCGACCCCTCCCACCCGCGGGTGGTGACCCGCACGACCGTCGAGGGGAACGTGGTCGGCGCCCGCCGCACCGGCGACACGCTGCGGGTGGTGCTGTCCGGCACCGGGCAGCGCATCCCCCTGACCCAGCCGGCCGACGGCTCCCGACGTGCCGAGCGGGCCGCCGAGCGGGCCAACCGGCGGGCGGTGGCGCGGGCGCGGGCCGCGGCGTGGCTGCCGCGGATGCGGGTGCGCGACGCCGAGACGGGCATCGTCACCGCCGGCCCCGCCGTGGGGTGCGCGGCCGTGAGCCGCCCGACGCGCTTCGCGGGGGTCGGGATGCTGACGGTGCTGACGATGGACGTGCCGAACGGCCTGCGGGTGCTCGACTCGGACGCCGTCATGTCGGACGGGGATCTGGTCTACGCGTCGGCGACGGGCCTCTACATCGCCACGCCGCGGTGGTTCGACCCCGCTGCCGCGGGCGACGCGCCGCCCCGGGGGTCCACCCTCATCCACAAGCTCGACACGTCCGACCCGTCGCGGACGACGTACCGCGCCAGCGGCGTCGTGTCGGGCTGGCTGCTCGACCAGTTCTCGATGTCGGAGCTCGACGGGCGCCTGCGCGTGGCCAGCACCGAGGAGCCCGAGTGGTGGGCGGGAGAGGAGGAGGCCGATTCGGAGAGCCGCGTGACCGTCCTGACCGAGTCCGGCGGGAAACTGGTCCGCGAGGGACTGGTGACGGGGCTCGGGAGGGGCGAGCGCATCTACGCCGTCCGCTTCATGGGCGACCGCGGCTACGTCGTCACGTTCCGGCAGGTCGACCCGCTGTACGTGGTGGACCTGGCCGACCCGGCCCGTCCGGCGGTGCGGGGGGAGCTGAAGATCCCCGGCTTCTCCTCCTACCTCCAGCCCGTCGGCGACGACCTGCTGGTGGGCATCGGCCAGGCGGCGACCGGCCAGGGCCGCACCACCGGCACCCAGGTGTCGCTGTTCGACGTCTCCGACCCGTCCGCGCCGCGGCGGACCGCCCGGCGCGACCTCGACTCGGACTGGTCGGAGGCCGAGTCCGACCACCACGCGCTCCTGTGGTGGCCGGCGCGGCGGCTGCTGGTGGTCCCGGTCGAGCGGTGGGGCGCGACCGGCACCGCGGCGTCCGGCGCGGTGGGCCTCGACGTGTCGCCCGCCACCGGCGTCACCCCCATCGCCCGGGTTCGGCACCCCGCCGGGGGCGACGGGCGGGTGCGCCGGTCGCTGGTGGCCGGCGACCTCCTGGTGACGGTCTCCGACGGCGGCGTCCAGACCAGCGACCTGGCGTCCCTCGCGCCCCGGGGGTGGCTGCCGTTCGGTTGACCGGTCGGCCCGCGCGGAAACCGATGGGTCTTGGCGCCGAGCGATCAGGCGGTGACCGGGACAACCTCCTCGAAGAACTCGACAGTCACGGTGTCGTCGTCGACCGTCGCCTCGGCCATCGCGGCCTTCAGCGCGGCATCGCCGAGATAGGCCTCTGCCGCCTCGCGCGAGTCGAAGGTGTGGGTCACGACGACGTCGTCGGGGTCGTCGGCCGCGCGCAGCGCCATCTGGCTGCGGACGCCGCCGGCGGCCTGGGCCTCGGCGAACCCGCGATAGATTCGGAGCCAGGCATCGAAGTCGCCGATCCGGTGACGGATGAGCAGGGTCGTCCTCATGTGCCTCTCCCTCGCGATGTGTGTGGTCAGCCCCCGCGGCCATTCCGGCTGCGGGCGGCGGCCCGTCGTCGCGCCGCCCGCAGCCGGCGCTTCGCGTCGGTGCACCCGGCGGCCAGGTCGCGGATGCTCGACGCGAAGATCGTCACGTCCACGTTCACGGCGACGGCATCCGCGCCCTGACGGAAGAGCGCCAGCGCAGCCTCCGGATCCCACGCCAGGTCGAGGACCGGCAGGCGCCGAGCCGCCGCTGCGGCATAGACGCGGGCGCGTTCGGCCGCCACGTCGGCGTCGCGCGCATCCCCCCCCGCACCCTTCGACACCGCGAGGTCGAACGGACCGAAGAAGATCCCGCCGATGTTCGGGACCGCGGCGATCTCCTCAATGTTCTCCACGCCCTGCTGCTCCTCGATCAGCGGGATCACGACGGTCTCGCGCTGGGAGCGCCCGTAATGCCGTGGCCAGTCGGTCAGCCCCTGCTTCGAACCCATCACCGCCGGCGTCGCGCTGCGGCGCCCGATCGGGTGGTGGTGGGCCGCCGAGACCGCTGCCGCCGCCTCCTCTGCGGTGTTGACGTGCGGAACGACGACGGCGCTGGCGCCCATGTCGAGGGCCTTCAGGATCTGCCCGGGGTCGTTCCACGTAACCCGCACGATCGGCGGCACCCCCGCCGACCAGGCGGCGCGGATCAACCCGGCGATCTCGCCGCCGTACGGGCTGACCGCCGCGTGCTCGCAATCGAGCACCACGAAGTCCATGCCTGCGTGGCCGATGGTCTCCACCATGACCGGCGAGCCCGACGTCGAGAACGTGCCGAACAGCGGCTCGCCGCCGGCAAGCGCGTCCTTCAGGTAGAGCATCGTCGTTCTCCCGGTGTCGTCGGTGTGCGGACAGGGGACGTCGGCCGGACCGGCGGCGGGAGGGGGCCTGCCCGCCGCGCGGCCCGGTCGCGGAGCCCGTGGCTCAGGCTCCGGTCTCCTTCACGATCCAGATGCCGTCGTTGGTGCCCGACAGGTAGATGTAGCCCCGCGGGTCGACGAGCACATCCTGCGTGCACGCCACCCGGCTCCCCCCGTGGAAGATGTCGAACTCCCGGTCGTAGGGGCGCGGATCCATGATCGTGTCGGGGTCCGGCGCGACGAAGGACGCCACCTCGCGCGGGTTGGCTGCGTCGGCGATGTCGTAGATCCGCAGGCCGGCGTTGCAGTAGGTCGCGTAGATCTTGTCGATCTCACGCTTGGTGTTGACGTGGTTCTCGTGGACGCAGTGAGGGCCGAACCGGTCTCCGCGCTCGAAGTACGTCTCGTACGGTTCGTCGGTCGACGGCTCGGGGATCGGCATCTTGGAAATGGCCTCAGGGTGTTCCTCGTCACTGATGTCGAACACCCAAATCGACTTGAGACCCTCCCCACCGAAGTTCGCGGTGTTCTCCTCGATGACCACGAGCTGCTGACGCTCGCGGATGGGCACGCACGTATGCGTGTTGCCGTCGGAGAGGTCAGGGAACGTCTTCACGTGGGAGATGAGGCGCGGGGACGCGCGGTCCTCGATGTCTACGATCGCGAACCCGCCGTCCCAGTAGGCGACGTACGCGCGGTCGTCCTCGACCAGCGGCTGGTGCGTGTAGACGGTCTCGCCGTCGCCGATCGGGGGGCCGCCGGGACGCTGCTCGGGGAGCCAGAACTCGCTCACCTTTCGCGGGTTCGCCGGGTCCGAGACGTCGAGCGTGAGCATGATGCGCGTCATGTCGGGCGCGCCATGCATGTTGATCCCGGGTGCGGCGATCCCAGCCGACACGTATGCGTACTGCCCGCCGTTCCACCACGAGCGGTGACAGCCGATCCCACCCGCCTCCGCGAAACCGATCTCCACGGGTTCGATCGGGTTCGAGACGTCGAAGAAGCGCGCGCCGCTGCGGACGTTCGCTGCGTCCACGTCCGCCGCGAAGAAGTTCAGCTCCGACGGGAGCATCATGACGCCCTCCGCCACCTGACACTTGATGTGCCAGGTGTCCTTGTTGGGCGTCGGGACGAATCCCGCCGTCGCCGGCGAGGAGGGGTCGGTGACGTCGAGGATGCTGACGCCGCCCGACCAGAAGTGGCCCACGTAAAGGTAGTGCCGTCCGCCGACCTCCTGGTACTGCATCTGCAGCCCGTCGGGCTTGCCGTCCATGTCGGTCCACCCGACGATTTCCACGCCCTTGGCGACGGGGTGGTCGAGGACGGGTCCGCGGACGCGGATCCCGGCCCGTCGGCGTGTGGCTTGGCTGGCCATCGCTGGCTCCTCTCTCGATTCGGTCCGGGTGCGCTACTTGACGCTGCAGCCCTCTCGGAACTGCGGCGCGATCTCGAGCTCGAGCGGGGCATCGTCGATGTTGGCCGGCGTGTAGACGTTGCCGGGCACGACGGTGAGCTTGTCGGGCGAGCCGCCCTCGAGCATGGAGATGGTGTTCGCCATGGCGAGGCGGCCGTAGTACACGGCGGGGACGCCGAGCACGATCGCGAGACGGTTCTCCTGGAGGAGACGGATCTGGTCGCAGTCGCCCAGGATCTGGCCGACCGCGAAAGCCGAGCCGCCGCGGCCGGAGGCCGCCAGGGCGTCGGACGCCGACGCGGCCATCGCAGTGGTGGTCGTCATGACGCCGCCGAGGTCGGGGTTCCGCACCAGCTGGTTCTCAACGGCGGACTGCACCTTGGAGGGGTCGAAGTCGGGCACCGTCTGATCGGCGACGACCTCGATGTCCGGGAAGTCCTTCAGCGCCGTCTCCCACCCTTCCTTGAGGGCGGCCTGATAGGCGGAGCCGGCCCCGCCGAGGATGACCATCGCCTTGCCTTCGCCGCCCATCTTGGTGAAGAGGCTGCGCGCCATCGTCTCGCCATCCAGCGTGAAGTCGCCCGTCACGGTGAACTCGGTGTCGGTGGAGGGCGGCTGGACGAAGCCGACGAGCTTGATCCCGGCGGCCTTCGCCTTTTCGAGGGCGGGCACGACCGCGGTCGGATCGGTGCTCCAGAAGAGCAGCGCGTCCGGCTTCTCGAGAATTGCCGCCTCGATCTGGTCGATCTGCTTCGGCACGTTCTGGTAGCCGCCGGCGTCGTTGACGATAACTTCGACGCCGTTCTGCTTGCCCATCTCCTGCACCGCCTCCGCAGCGCTGATCGCGAACGCGTCGCTTCGATGCGCCTGGAGCAGGACGACCTTGTACGGCTTCGACGGCTCCGGGACGTCGGGCAGGGTGTAGTCGTTGATCTTCCCCACCTCGGGGGCGGACGTCGCCGTCGTGTCGGCGGCCGTGCCGGCGCCCGCGTCGTCGTCATCGTCGCCGCATGCAACGACGAGGCCTGCGGCGCAGATGAGCGCGACGCCGGCCACCGCCAGGCGCGTCCACCGGCGCCTCAGAGGTTTCGGTGTTGGGTTCATGGCTTCAGGAACCTCCTGGAGGGCATTGGTCCGGGACGATGCGGGCTCATGCCGCGGCGGCACTCGCCTCGGGAAGCTGGGCACGCATCAGGGCCTCCTCGGAGGCCCGCTCAGCGGGGAACTCGGCAGCCAGCCGGCCCTGTCGCATCACCACGATGCGGTGGCACAGGCCGAGCAGCTCGAGCATGTCGGAGGACGACACGACGACTCCGTAGCCCTCCGACGCGAGGTCGGCGATGGCGGCGTAGATCTCCCCGCGAGCACCGATGTCGACGCCGGCGGTCGGCTCGTCGCATACGAGCACGCGGGTGCCGGCGCACAGCACCCGCGACAGCACCACCTTCTGCTGGTTTCCGCCGGACAGGGTCCGGATCGGGGCCGAGACCCCGGCCGTCTTGATGGCGAAGCGGTCGATGAACCGCCGTGCGGCAGCCCGCTCGGCGCGCGGCCGGATGATCGACGCGCGCGAAAGGGACCAGAGGCTGGCGAGCGTGATCGACCTGCCGACCGAGAAGGTGGGCACCACCCCTTGGCGGCGCCGGTCGGGCGGCACGTAGCCGAGGCCCCGCCGGAGGGCGCGACCCGGCGTGGGCCTCGGCAGGTGCCGGCCCTGGAGCTCGAGCCGCCCTCGGGCGCCGGGCTCGACGCCAGCGAGGAGCCGGGCCAATGTTCCGCGGCCCGAGCCCTCCAGCCCCGCGATACCGACGATCTCGCCCGCGCGCACCGCAAACCGCTCCACCGAGACCCAGCCGTCCGCCGTCGCCAGACCCTCGCCGGCGAGCGCGACCTCGTCCTCTGGGGCGCGCCTCTCCGGGTAGAGCTGCTCCACCCGCCGCCCCACCATGAGCGGGACGATCTCGTCCTCG
>DASSBX010000419.1:0-3065 GCA_035698305.1 Miltoncostaeaceae bacterium
ATCGCGATGCGGCGTCCTCGACCACCGCGATATTCCCGATATCGCGGTGGATCTGCGTCCTTGCCTCGCGGGAGATCCGCTCGGGAACCGCATACGAACTTCCGACTCGGGACACTAGATGGCCGTCGAGGTCGCCCCGCCCGCGCCGGTGGACGTCCCCACCGGCACGACGCCGCGCGACGTCGTCTGGACCCGCAACAAGACGGCGTTGTACCGCTACCGGCCGCTGGCGCCGCGCGCCCACGCCACGCCGGTGCTGCTGGTGTACGCGCTCATCAACCGGCCGTACATCTTCGACCTGCGTCCCGACAACAGCTTCGTGCGCCACCTGCTCGGCGAGGGCTACGACGTGTTCCTGCTCGACTGGGGCCGCCCGGGCGCCGAGGACCGCGGCACCACCCTCGACGAGCTCATCGGCGAGCACCTGCCGGCGGCCAGCGCGCGGATGCGTCGCGCCGGCGCGGGCGACGACTGCACGCTGATCGGCTACTGCATGGGCGGCACCATGGCGGTGGTGCACGCCGCGTTGCGCCCGGAGGGCGTGCGGAACGTGCTGGCCCTGACCACGCCGATCGACTTCTCGGCGGCCGGCACGCACCGGCTGTGGTGCGACCCGCGCCACTTCGACGCCGCGGGGCTGGTCGACGCGGTCGGCAACGTGCCGGCCTCGCTGATCGACATGGGCACCAAGATGCTGCGCCCCGTCGAGAATTTCGTCGAGGTGAACGTCGCGATGCTCGAGCGGATGTCCGCGGGCCGCGACATGACGGGCTGGCGGGCGATGAACCAGTGGGTGAACGACCCGGTCGCGTTCCCCGGGGCCGCCTTCGTCCAGTGGATCGAGGGCTTCTACCAGCAGAACCTGCTCGCCCGCGACGCCCTGACCGTGGGCGGCCGGCCGGTCCACCTGGCCGACCTGACCGCCCCCGTCCTCGCCGTCACGGGCGACCGCGACCACCTGGTGCCGCCCGCGATGGCCCGGCCGCTCCTCGACCTGGTCGGCAGCGCCGACCGGCGGTACCTGGAGCTGCCGGCCGGCCACGTGGGCCTGCTCGCGGGCTCGGGGGCACGCGAGATGCTCTGGCCCAGGGTGACCGACTGGCTCGACGACCGCTCCGACTGATGTCCACGTGCGCGCCGACCGGCGCGCCGATCCCGGAGGTACCCCTTGCCCGACGCGTTCCCGACCTATGGACCCGGCCGGAGCATCGATCAGCTCGCGGTCGGCGACAGCGCCAGCCTGGAGCGGACGTTCACCCAGGAGGACATCGACGCGTTCGCGCGGACGTCCGGTGACGACAACCCCGCCCACGTGGACGCCGCCTGGGCGGAGGCGTCGATGTTCGGCGGCCGGGTCGTCCACGGGGTGCTGACCGCGGGGCTGATCTCCGCGGTGCTCGGCACGAAGCTGCCGGGGCCGGGCGCGATCTACATGTCGCAGACGCTCAAGTGGCTCGCGCCGGTCAAGCCCGGCGAGGCGCTCACGGCCACCGCGACGATCCGCGAGATCGTGGCGGAGAAGAACCGCGTGATCCTGGACACCGTCGTGACGCGCGGGGACGACGTCGTGCTGACCGGCGAGGCGCTGGTCATGCCCCCCAAGGCGGCGCGGTGATCCGGCGCATGGCGGTGCTCGGCGCGGGCGTGATGGGCAGCGAGATCGCGCAGGCGGCCGCCGCGGGGGGCCTGGAGGTGGTGCTGTTCGACGCCGACCCCGCCGCGCTGGAGCGCGGGCTCGCGCACGTCGCGTCGATCGGCGAGCGCCGCGTCTCGCGCGGCCGCATGAGCGAGGAGGAGGCCCAGGCGATCCTCGGCCGCGTGTCGGCCGCATCCGACGACGGCGCCCTGGCCGACTGCGACATGGCGATCGAGGCGGTCCCCGAGGTGATGGACATCAAGCGCCAGGTGTTCCGCCGCCTGGACGCGGCGCTCCCGCCGCACGCGCTGCTGGCGTCCAACACGTCCGGCCTGTCGATCACCGAGATGGCGGCCGAGACCGGCCGGCCCGACCAGGTGGTGGGGCTGCACTTCTTCAACCCAGCGAGCGTGATGAAGCTGGTGGAGGTCATCCGGGGGGAGACGACCAGCGAGGCCACGATGTCGGCTGCCGAGACGCTCGCCTCGTCGCTGGGCAAGGTGCCGGTGCGGGTGCGCGAGTGCCCCGGCTTCCTGGTGAACCGGGTGCTGGTGCGCGCCCTCGCCGCCGCCTACACGCACGCGGCCCGGACCGGCGCGGACCGCGCCGCGGCCGACGCCGCGACGGTCGCCGGCGGCCCGGCGCCGATGGGCCCGTTCGCCCTCGGCGACCTGATCGGCCTCGACACGCTCGGCCACATCCAGCGCGACCTGAGGGAGGCGTACGGCGAGCGCTTCGACGACGCCGGCGAGATCGCGAAGCAGGTCGACGCCGGGCGGCTGGGAGCCAAGTCGGGCGCCGGCTTCCACGACGGCAAGGCCCCCGAGGCCGAGCCCGACGACGCCGGCCGGGCGGTGGCCGAGGCCTACTACGCCGCGGCGCTCGACGAGGCCCGGCGTTGCATCGACGAGGACGTCGCCGCCGCCGGCGACGTCGACCTGGCCATGCGGCACGGTTGCGGCTGGAGCGCCGGACCGCTGGAGTGGTCGCGGAGCGACGATGGGAGGAACGCGTGACCCCGCCCAAGCGCACATCCAAGCGTGCGGCCGAGCCCGCCCCCGAGCCGGCCGCCGACCCCCAGGCCGAGGCGGACGCCTTCGCGGCGCTCGCCGACATCGACCCGCTGGGCTTCACGGAGGCGATCTCGAAGGCCGCCGCCGCGGCCCTCCAGAACCCCGCCGGGGTGATGGAGGCCTGGAGCCGCTACTGGACCGGGGTGGCCGAGGCGGGGGCGGCGGCGCTCGACCGCGCCGGCGGCGAGACGACCGCCGGACCGGTGCAGCCCGGCCGCAAGGACCGCCGGTTCCGCGACCCGGCGTGGGAGGAGAACCCGGCCTACTTCGGTCTGCTGCAGTCCTACCTGCTGGCGTCGCGCCTGGTGGACGATCTGCGCGACGCGAGCGCGGTCGACCGGGTCACCGACGACCGC
>DASSBX010000420.1:0-6227 GCA_035698305.1 Miltoncostaeaceae bacterium
CGCCGCGGGGGCGGGTGCATCGCAGCACGGCGCGCAGCCGGCCGGAGGTGGCGCCGCTCACCCGCACCGCGAGGCGCTGGCGGCGCGGCACGGTGAACGCGATGCGCGCCCGCGAGCGGGCCTTCAGGCGCCCGCTGCGCCGCGCGATGACCGGCTTCGGCACAGCGCTGGGGCCCACCGCCGCGGCGGGCGACGGCGCGGGGGCCGGGGCGGGCGCGGGTGCGGGAGGGGCCGGCGCCGCGACGGGGCCCGCCAGGTCGGCCCGGATCGCGTCCTGCACCGCCGCGGGCGGGTCGCCGAGCCAGCGGATCCCGGACGGGCCGGCGCCGTTGGTGACGGCGTAGTCCTCGGCGTAGACCTCGGCGATCGAGTGGGCCCAGCCGGCCGAGTAGTCCCAGGCCACCTCGCCGCGGGCGAGCCGGGCCCCCATGTCGCGGGCGCGCCACCACGACGCGGTGCCGTCCAGGCCGCGCGCGCCGGACACGTGCGGGCGGGTCGCGTCGACGTGGTGCCCGTACTCGTGGGTCAGGGCGCTGCGCACCTGGGGGGCGGGGACCGCGGGGACGTACATGGCGGCGTCGCCCGCCGAGCTCCAGCGGTAGCAGGCGATCGCCTGGCCGTCGCCGCACTCGCCGGGCACCGACGCCTGCGGGACGACCGTGACGACCACGCTGCTGATCTCGGCTCCGTGCAGCAGGCCGTCCAGGACCGCCGTGTACCCGGCCACGTCGGCGCCGCTCGCGGCGCGCACGTCGAAGGTGATCGGGCGGCCCGCCGAGTCGTGGGTCACCTGGGTCGCCGCCGCTGCGGGGGTGACGACGCTCACCAGGGCGAGCACGGCGACGCAGACGCGGTTGCGTCGACTGGGCATACCGCAAGCCTTTCGGGCCGCGGCACGAATTTCGTGAGCGGTTTGTGAACAGTCCTGACGGGGTCTGTGTGGGTTCGCGCGATGCCCCACCGGCTCCACGCCACGAAAATCTCCCGCCAGGCCAGTGCGAGCGAAGCGAGCCGGGAGCCCCGCTAAGAGGGCTCCCCGCCTGGCGGGATCAGTCTCAACCGGCACTCTCGAAAACCCGGATCACGGGAGGCCGCGCCTCGGAGCGCCCGAGCTACGAAACGCCCGAAGTTCGGGGCTCCCCGGACGGTGGTGCGGACCAATCCCGGCGGTCAGGAGGCCCTCTTAAGCGGGGCCTCCGGCTCGCTTCGCTCGCATTGGACCGCCGGGAATTTCACGTTCCGCACCCCCGGATCCGTCGCGTCTACCGCAGGGCTACGTGAGCGTGTACTCGGGCCCGCTGCCGCCCTCGGGCGGGGTCAGGCGGCCGCCCTTGGCGGTGATCGCCCCGCACTGCACGCAGTTGGACGGGTTGATCTTCACGGTGACGGTGCCGTTGCGCGTGGCGTCGTCGTCCAGCTCGTAGACCTGGGCGGGGCACATCCGCACCCACGTGGTGGCGAGCTCGACGGGCACGTGGCGCTGCAGACGGATGTGGTTCGGCTGGTCGTCGCGGGTGGCGTTGCCGCTCGCGAAGACGCTCGACAGCTTGTCGAACGTGAGCTGGCCGTCCGGCTTGGGGTACGCGGCGGCCCGGTCGCCGGCCAGGAACACCGGCTCGCGGGTGTCGGTCTTCGCCTTCACGCGCTTGCGGGGCGCGTGGCCGAACGACGTGGTCGCCATGCCGTGCACCATGCCGCCGTAGAGGAAGCCCTTCTGGAAGGCCGGGCGGATGTTGCGGACCTTCCACAGCTCCTTCCAGATGGACGAGTCGCGGACCCGCGCGCTGTAGCCCCAGAGCCCGGCGGGGGTGGTGGCCTTGCCGGCCTTCAGGGCCTCGTAGATGCCCTCGGCCGCCAGCATCCCGGAGTGGATGGCGTGGTGGACGCCCTTCAGCGCCATCATGTCCACGAAGCCGGCGCTGTCGCCGACGAGCACCGCGCCGGGGACGTGGAACCGGCTCGGCAGGCCGTAGAGGCCGCCGCCCGGGATGGTCTTGGCGCCCCAGGCGAGCCGCTTGCCGCCCTTCAGGATGTCCGCGATGAAGGGGTGGGTCTTGAACTGCTGCAGCACGTCGTGGCAGGAGAGGTTCGCGTCGGCGTAGTCCAGCCCGATCACGTACCCGAGCGAGATCTTGTCGTCGCCCATCGGGTAGATCCAGGAGCCGCCGTACTCGCGGTACTTCGGCTGGAGGCGCAGCGGCCAGCCCAGCGTGTGGATGACCTTGCGCAGCGGAGTCGGGACCTCCCAGACCTCCTTCACGCCCAGCTCCCACGTCTGGACGGAGTCGCGGTCCAGGTCGAAGTGCTTGCGCGTGATGCCGGCCAGGTGCCCGGGGGTGCCCTCGGCGATCACCGTGACCTGGGCGTGGACCTCGGCGCCCGGCTCGAACGCCGACAGCTCCTCGCCGTCACGGCCGCGCCCCTTGTCGCCGGTCACGACGCCCATCACGCGACCCTGGTCGATGATGAGCTTCTGGCAGTCGGTCTCGGGGAGCAGGAACGCCCCGAGCTCCTCCGCCTGGTCGCTCATCCAGCGGGCGAGCTGGCTGATCGACACCACCCAGTTGCCGTGGTTCTTCATCTGCGGCGGGGTGGGGATGCGCAGCTTGCCCTTCGACATCATGAAGTAGACCGACTCGCCGGTGACCTCACCGTAGTGCGGGATCTCCGACTCGGGCGTGTCGGGGAAGAGCCGCTTGATCGGGCCGGGGCGCATCACGGCGCCGGACAGCAGGTGGGAGCCCGGGCCCTTGCCCTTCTCGGCGACGGCGATCGGCACCTCGCCCAGCTGCTCCAGCAGCTCCGGGTCCTCGCCCAGCAGCTGGCCCAGGCGGACGGCCGTGGCGAGTCCCGCGGGTCCCGCGCCGACGATCAGGACGCCGACGTCGATCCGCTCGTCCTCCGCCGCCTTGGGCGTGACGATGTAGTCGGAGGGGCTGAACGGGGGCGGGTAATCAGCCGGGAGGGTGCTCATTCAAGGCTCTCTGGTCGTCGGCGGGGTCGTTCCCGACAGCTTACCCGGAGCGTCCCGGCGGGGGCTGGCCCTCCGCGTGACGAGTGACCTGCGGGCGCCGCGTGCCCCACGGCGCCCGCGGTCGGCGCACCCCTCAGAGCGTGGGGGCGGGCGTGGCCGGCGGCGTCTTCGGCGCCGGCTCGGCGATCGGGCAGCGCTTGGTCTTCGGGCCGCGGTCGGTGACCTTCCACGCCGGGCCGAGGTCGGCGGCTGCCGTCCCCCGCTTCACCCGGTAGCGGACCGTCACGACGTCGCCGGCGTCCAGGTCGTCCCACGTCCCGACCTTCGGCAGCTTCTTCACCGTGCTGCCCTTCGGCGCCGTACGGGCCTTGCCGACGAGGCGGATCTTCGTGGTCGCGTCGAGCGAGGCGGTGAGCTCCTTGCCCCTGGCGTGGCCGCCGCCGAGCGCGTCGCGCATGTGGCGGTTCGCGCTGAGCACCTTCAGGGCGACCCCCGTCTCGGTGGCGTCGGCGGTGACGCAGGCGTTCACGAGGTGGAGGGTCCCCTTCGGGGCCTTGGCCTTGACGGGGTGGTGGGCTTCGGGGGCCTTGCCCTTCGGACCGTCCGACGGGTGGGCGAGCAGCGCGGCCGGCGTCGCGGCGGCGGCGAGGGACACGGCGGCGATCAGGAGCGGGGTGCGGCGCATAGGGGATCCGTCCTTCGGGAGCGTGATGGAGGCTCGCCCCACCATCGGGACCGGCGGACGATCCCGCGAGGGCCCCTCACGAAACCCTCACGGAACGCCCAGAGACCCGAACGAACGCCTAATGCATCACAGGCCGACGGCGTCGCGCCTGCCGCTGACCTCGGTCGCCAGCTCGGTGACGACGGCCTTGGCGTCGCCGAACACCATCGAGGTGTTCTCGTTGAAGAACAGCTCGTTCTCGATGCCCGCGAACCCGGCGCGCATGGAGCGCTTGACCACGAACACGGTCTGGGCCTTGTCCACCTCGAGGATCGGCATGCCGTAGATCGGGCTGCCGGTGTCGTGCCGGGCGGCGGGGTTGACGACGTCGTTGGCGCCGAGCACCAGCACCACGTCGGTCTGCGGGAAGTCGCCGTTGATCTCGTCCATGTCGAGCAGCTGCTCGTACGGGACGTTGGCCTCGGCCAGCAGCACGTTCATGTGGCCGGGCATCCGGCCCGCCACCGGGTGGATGGCGAAACGGACCTCCACGCCCTCGCTCTCGAGGGCGTCGGCCAGCTCGCGCACCTTGTGCTGCGCCTGGGCGACCGCCATGCCGTAGCCGGGGACGATCACCACGGAGCGGGCCATCTTCATGAGCTCCGCCGCCTCGTCGACGGGGGCCGAGCGGTAGGTGCCCTGCTCCCCGGCCTCGCCGCCGCCCACCTGGTCGACCGCGCCGAACGCCCCGAACAGCACGTTGCGGAACGAGCGGTTCATGGCGCGGCACATGATGATCGAGAGGATCAGGCCGGACGCGCCGTCGAGGGCGCCGGCCACGATCAGGAGCTTCGAGTCGAGCACGAGTCCCAGGGCGGCGGCCGACAGGCCGGCGTAGCTGTTCAGGAGGGCGATCACCGTCGGCATGTCCGCGCCGCCGATCGGGACGATCAGGAACACGCCGAACGCCAGGCCCAGCACGGCGATGATCGGCACCAGCGCGTGCAGGGACGGATCGGCGATCAGCACGATCACGAGCACCAGTGCGGCGCCGAGGACCGCGAAGTTCACGGCGTTCTGGCCCGGGTACACGATCGGCCGCTGCGGCAGCCACTCCTGGAGCTTGCCCGCCGCCATCAGGCTGCCGGTGAACACGAGGAACCCGAGGACCATCTCGATGCCGAGCACGCCCGTCTCGAAGGCGCTGAGGTGGTCGCTCTCCAGGTAGAAGTGCGCCACGCCGACGAGGGCCGCGGCCAGGCCGCCGAACGCGTGGGACAGCGCGATCCGCTGTGGCATCGCCGTCATCGGCACCCACACGCCCAGCGGGACGCCGATCGCGGAGCCGATCAGGGCCGCCACCGCGATCAGGATGTAGCCCTCGCTGGTCATGTCCGGCCAGAAGAGGGTCGCGACGATCGCGATGCCGAACCCGATCTCGCCGGCCAGCAGCCCGCGCCGCGCCGTGGCGGGCTGCGTCATCCACTTCAGGGACATCGCGAACCCGAGCCCGCCCACGAGGTAGGCGAGGTTGATCCAGTCCATCCGGTCCATCAGGCGGCCTCCGCCCCGTCCGTGGTGGCGGGGGCGGCGGTGCCGGCGGCCCGCTCCTCGGCCGGCGACGGCCGCTTCTCGCGCGGCTTGAACATCCTCAGCATGCGGTCGGTGATGATGAAGCCGCCGACCACGTTGATCGTGGAGCACACGACCGCGATGAAGCCGAGGACCTTGGCGTAGGTCGTCTCCGTCTGGCCCAGGATCACGATCGACGCCACCAGCGCGATGGCGGAGAGCGCGTTGGTGAGGGCCATCAGCGGCGTGTGGAGCAGCTTCGGGATCCTGCGGATCACCTCGAAGCCGACGAACGCCGCCAGCGAGAAGATGAAGAGGTTGGTGATGATCAGGTCCGCGCTCACGAGGTCACGCCCTCCCCGAGGGCGTCCTTCACCCTCTCGTTGACGATGCTGCCGCCCCTCGCGACGACGCTGCCGGCCACCAGGTCGTCGCCGTCGTCGTGGGTGACCTGTCCGTCCTTGACGATCAGCGCGAGGAAGTTCTGGACGTTCTTGGCGTAGACCAGGCTGGAGTGGTGGGCCGCGTCGGAGTTGATGTTGGCGGGCCCGATCACGGTCACGCCGTTCAGCTTCACCACCTCGCCGGCGACGCTCGGCTCGACGTTGCCGCCCTGCTCGGCGGCGAGGTCCACGACGACGGCGCCGGGGGACATGCCCTCGACCATCGCCTCGGTCACCAGCACCGGCGCCTTCGCCCCTTGGACCTGGGCGGTGGTGATGACGACGTCGGCCCGGGCGATCACCTGGCCCATCAGCTCCTGCTGCTTCGCGATCTGCTCGTCGGTCATCCTCGTGGCGTACGCGCCGGAGCCGCTGCCCTCCTGGCCGGTGTCGAGGTCGAACTCGACGAAGCGGGCGCCGAGGGACTTGACCTCCTCGGCGGCGGCGGCGCGGACGTCGTAGGCCTCGACCACCGCGCCCAGCCGGCGGGCGGTGGCGATCGCCGACAGGCCCGCCACCCCGGCGCCGATCACGAACACGCGCGCCGGCGGCAGGGTGCCGGCGGCGGTGGTGA
>DASSBX010000421.1:0-6016 GCA_035698305.1 Miltoncostaeaceae bacterium
CAACGGCGACTTCGAGGACGGCTACGGCGACACGCCCGGGGACGTCGCCGCCACCGTGGAGGCGGCGATCGACGCCGGTCTGGCGGGGATCGGCGTGGAGGACACCACGGGCGACCCGCAGGCGCCGATCCGCGGCTTCGACGACGCCGTCGCCCGCGTCGCGGCCGCCGCGGAGGTGGCGGCGGGCCGCATCGTCCTGACGGGGCGCACCGACAACCACATCCACGGCATCCACGACATCGACGACACCATCCGGCGCCTCACCGCGTTCGCCGAGGTGGGCGCCGACGTGCTGTACGCGCCGTTCCTGCCGACGATGGCGGACGTCGCGGCGATCGTCCGGGCGGTGGCCCCCAAGCCCGTGAACGTCGTGGTCGGGACGATGGAGGGGCCCGTCCCGGTCGCGGAGCTGCAGACGGCCGGCGTGGCGCGCATCAGCCTGGGGGCCGCCCTCTACGGGCGCGTGATGGCCGACCTGCGCCGCGCCGCCGCGGAGCTGGCCGACGGCGACATGGCGTCGGCGTCGAAGGGCCTCGGCTTCCGGGGGATCCTCGCGATGATCGCCGCCGCCCGCGAGGGCTGAGATCAGGGTGCGGGGACGGCGGCGGCCAGGGCGTCGAGCGCCGGGACCTGGCCCTTCACCAGCTTCGGCCGCGCCGCGTCGAGCGTCATCCACGCTGCGCGGTCGATCTCGGGGAAGCTGCGGAACCGGCCGGAGCGGGGCGGCCACTCCACGGTGAAGTGGTTGCTGCGGATCGCGGTCGCGTCGAAGTCGCCCTCGCGGGCGAAGACCGTCACCACCTTCCCCGACTGCCGGAACTCGCCGAGGGCCACGTCGGGGCCGTCGGGCGGCGGGGCGCCCATCTCCTCCGCGAACTCCCGCAGCGCGTGCGCCAGCGGGTCGTCGCCCTCGGGATACTCGCCCTTCGGGATCGACCAGGCGCCGTCATCCCTCCTCGCCCAGAACGGTCCGCCCATGTGGCCGATCAGCACCTCGATCCCCTCGGGGCCGCGGCGCCACAGCAGCAGTCCGGCGCTGCGCCGGGGCACTAGCGCAGCTCGGTCGTCGCCCCGGCCCGGTGGAGCGAGACGGCCTCCCACATGTAGCGGGCGGCGATGGAGCGGTAGGGGCGGAAGCGGTCGCCCAGGGGGCCCAGGCGGCGGGCGGGTGGCGGCGGGTCGACCCCGAACACCAGGCCGTAGCCCTGGCGCACGCCGAGGTCGTCGACCGGCCACACGTCCGGACGCCGCAGCTCGAACATCAGGTACATCTCGGCCGTCCAGCGCCCGATGCCGCGCACCGACACCAGCCGCGCGATGACCTCCTCGTCCGGCAGCCCCGCGGCGTCGTCCACCACGACCGTCCCGTCGAGCACCTTCGCCGACAGGTCGCGCAGGGCGGCGAGCTTGTTGGCCGACAGCCCCGCGGCGCGCAGGTCGGCGTCGGGCACCCGCGCCAGCGCCTGCGCGTCGAGCGGCCCGGGCACCAGCGCCCGCACGCGGCCGTGGATGGCGTTGGCGGCCGCCCCAGCGAGCTGCTGGAACACGATCGAGCGCACCAGCGCGCCGAAGTTGCCGTCCGGGTTGCCGGGGCGGTGGGCGACGGGCCCGGCGCGGGCGATGAGCGCCTCCATGGCGGGGTCGGTGGCGGCGACGGCCGCGATCGCCGCCGGCACCGACCAGCGCCGCGGGGCGGCCGGGGCCGGCCCCGGTGGGCCGGCGGGGTAGCGGGCGGCCCCCATGTCGACGCGCGCGCCGTTCATCGGCACCCGCTCGCGGCGGAGCACGTCGAGCTGCCGTGCGCCCTTCGGCACGCTGCCGTCGCTGCGGACCACCCGCCACCAGGGGACGTCCGCGTCGGTGCCGGACAGGATCCTGCCGACCAGCCGCGGCGCGACCGGGTCGACGTCCGAGTACGCGCGCACGAACCCCTTCGGGATGGCGCGGATCGCGTCGAGGATCAGGGTGGTTCGGGTGTCGTCGGCCACGGGGTGCAGCCTGTCAGCCCAGGATGTTCACGGCCCGGGCGGCGACGAGGAGGACCGTGATCGCGGACACGAGGGCGCCGACCGCCATCATCCCCTTCGCCCGCCGGCTCAGTGGCATCGTGTCGGTGGGGCTGAAGGCGATGGAGTTCGTGAGCGAGACGTACAGGTAGTCGACGAGGTGCGGAGCCCACCCGTCGCCGGGGATGCCGGCGGAGTCCTGCGGGAAGGAGAAGTCGACGTGCGTCCGCGTCGGCGCCATCGCCCGCCGCACGGGCCCCCCGGCGTCCGCCGTCCAGAACGCCAGCCCGAACGCCACGACGTTCGCGAACCACAGGGTGGCGCCGCTCTGGAGCAGCTGCGGCCCGGTGAGCTCGTCCGCCGAGCCGCTCACGAGGGACGCCACGAGCAGCGCCGTCTGCACCAGGCTCAGCAGCACCGCCGCGCCCAGGAGCGTCTCGACGAGGCGGCGGCGGACGTCGCGCGGGCCGATGGTCGCCCGGAGGCCCATCAGCAGCACGACGGCCAGCAGACTCCACGCGCCGGCGGTGACCGCCCACAGCCACCATCCCACGCCGTCGAACAGCTCCCACCGGGCGTGGGCGCTCACCACGGCGAGGGCCGTGAGCGCGAGCACCACCGCGACGGCGAACGGTGCGGCCTCGAGGATCGCCTCGCGCTCGGCCTCCCGGAGCGCGTCCTCGCTCACGTCGGGGGCACTACTCGGCCGTCTTGCGCGCGCGGCTGGGGGCCACGCGGGGTGCCTCGTCGGGCATCTTCGGATAGACGGGTGGCCACGGCGCGTCGGGGATGCCCTTCGCCAGGTCGGCGCGGTAGCGATCGACGAGCGGCCCGATCGCCTGGGGCGCGTCGTCGATCGCCGCCCAGGGGTCGCCCCGCTCCGCGACCCGGCCGGGGACGGTGCGGATCGTGAGCGCGTCGGGCTCGACGGCCTCGAGCTCGTCCCAGTGGAAGGGCGTCGACACCTGCGCCCCCGCGCGGGCGCGGACGCACCACGCGCCGAACACCGTCTTGTGGGGGGCGTTCTGGTTGAAGTCGACGAAGACGCGCGTCCCGCGCTCCTCCTTCCACCACGCCCCCGTGATCAGGTCGGGACGCCGGCGCTCCATCTCCCGCGCCACCGACACCGCCGCCTGGCGCACCTCGAACGAGTCCCGGCCGGGCTCGACGCGTACGTACAGGTGCAGGCCGCGGTTGCCGGTGGTCTTGGGGAACGCGGTGATGCCCTCCTCCGCCAGGAACGCGCGGACCTCGGTCGCCGCCTCCTGGACCATGGGGAACGTGACGCCGGGGGAGGGGTCCAGGTCGAGGCGCAGCTCGTCGGCGTGCTCCGGGTCCCGGGCCCGGTACGGCCACGGGTGGAACCCGAGGCATCCCTGGTTGGCGGCCCACAGGACGTGGGCGATGTCGGCCATCACGATCGCCCGTGACGTCGTCCCGTTGGGGGTGGAGACGGTGGTGGTCTCGAGCCACTCGGGCGCCGACTCGGGGATGCGCTTCTGGAAGAACGACTTCCCGGTGGCGCCGTTGGGGAACCGCTGCAGCAGCGTCGGCCGGTCGCGCACCGTCCGCATGAGCGGCTCGGCGACGGCCAGGTAGTAGCGGGCGAGGTCGGCCTTCGTCTCGCCGTGCTCCGGGAACATCACCTTCCCGGGGCTGCTGATCGCGACCGTGCGGCCGCCCGCGTCGAGCTCGAGCTTCTCGGCGTCCTTCGCCATTGGCGCGACGCTAGCGGACCGTCCGGCGAGAATCCCCGTCGATGGACGTCGCATCGTCGATCGCCGTCGTGTTCGCCGCCGTCGGCCTGTCCGCCGCCGCGGGCCTGAACGCCTGGCTGCCGCTGCTGATGGGCGCGGTGCTGGAGCGGCTGGACGTGGTGGAGCTGGGCGACCCGTTCGGGACGCTGTCCTCGAACGCCGGCATCGCCATCCTCGCGGCCCTGCTGCTCGCCGACCTCGTGGGCGACAAGGTCCCGGGGCTCGACCATCTCCTGCACCTCGGCGGAGCCGTGATCGCCCCGGTGTCCGGCGCGCTCCTCTTCATCGGCCAGACGGGGATCGACACCCACATCCCCGCGGTCGTCGCGGCGCTCCTGGGTGCCGCGACGGCGGGGACGCTCCACGCCGGCCGCGCCTCGCTGAGACCGGCCTCGACGGCGTCGACGGCGGGTCTCGGGAACCCGGTCCTGTCGCTGGGCGAGGACGTCGCCGCGCTCACGCTCACGATCCTCGCCTTCGCCGTCCCGATCCTGGCGGTGCTGCTGGCGCTGGCGCTGGTGGCGGGAGTCGTCTCCGCCGCCGGCCGCCTGCGACCCCGTCGCCGCTGACCCCCCCGCCCGCCGCCTCCGGCGGTCCGTCCCACCTGGGCCGCCGCCCGCCGCGCCGGCGCTGAACCCTTCGGTGACGGGGTCCAGGCCGGTAAGGCGGCCGCGACCGGCGCCCGCCACGCCGGTCCCACTTGGGACGGACTGCCCGTCCCACGCAGGGCCGGCCCGGGGTCGCCCGCGCGCCGCGCCGCCGGGGAGGCACCGCCCCCGGCGGCACGGCTGCGGACTCAGGCGCCGGCGGTGACCACCGGCTCGTCGACGGGGGCGACCGGCTCCGCGGTCCGGGTGACCTCGTAGCGCTTGATGACCTCGCCGTAGGGCAGCACGAAGTTGTAGCGGCCCCAGCTGGAGGCGACCATCCGGCGGACCGGCATCCGGTGCCACGGGTCCACGGCCGACGGCGAGTCGAACGTGACGTTGCCGGGGCCGGCGAAGCCCTCGCCGCGTCCGTCGGAGCCCACGATCAACTCGAACTCGAGCGGCGTGCGCACCAGCTCGCACACCTCGGGCGGCGCGCCCTCCTCCGGGCTGGGGATGATCTTCAGCGTCACCAGCGGCGGCGTCACCACGTCCTCGGGGGCCAGGATGTCGCGCGGGCGCATCACGCCGGTGCAGATGCGCTTGCCCTTCGGGCGCTCCGCGTACGCCGAGATGATCTCGTGCTCCTTCACCCACTCGACCTCGCCGAACAGCTTGGGGAAGCCGTACGGCTCGCGGCCGCCGATCAGGCCGACCTCGTTGGTGACCAGCAGGTTCGAGCAGTAGGTGACCGGCTCGCCCTCCCACAGGCAGCTCACCCCGAGGATGGCCTCGGTGTAGGCGCCGAGGGTGGAGAAGTGGAAGTTGGTGAAGATGAGCTGGGCGATCGCCGGCGAGTGGGCGATCACCAGGCCCTCGGGGACGATCGCGGCGGCCGCGTCGTCGTCGGTCTCGTAGGCGAACGCCATCATCTCGATGCCGCGGTAGTAGTACGGCGGCCTGTCGAACGGCGGGTCGCCCGGGGGCATGGAGAAGCCGAAGCGGTCGGGGGTGAGGCGTCCGGGTGTCCCGGGCATGAGGGTCCTCCTCTGGGTGGGGCCAGGTCCACCGGTGACGCTAGGCCCGCCCCCGTTACCGCGCCGTCGCCGTCCCGTCCCGCAGCCGGTCGAGCAGGGCGACCGTCTCACCCGACGGCTGCAGCCCCAGCTCGGCGAGCGCCTCCCGGCACTCCAGGAACGGCTCGACCGCCGCCGCCGGCCCCTCCGCCGCCGCCCGGGCGCGCATCAGCAGGCGCCACCCGTCCTCGCGGTACGGCTCCGCCGCCACCGCCTCCCGCGCCGACGCCGCCGCCCGCGCCGCCCGCCCCGCCGCCAGCAGCGCGGCCGCGTGCTCGCGCAGCGCCTCGGCAACCCGGCCGGAGAGCAGGGCGCGGCGCTCCCCGGCGGCCTCGCCGTCGGCGCCGGGCAGGTACGGACCGTGCGACGCCAGTCCCAGCGCCGCCTCGATCGTGGCCAGGCGGGCGTCGCCCACCTCCCGCCGCGCGCGCGCCAGCAGGGCCTCCAGCGCCCCGTCCTCGGCGACCACCGCGTCGGCGGGACGCCATGACAGCCGCCCGTCCTCCGACTCCAGCGTCACGCCGGCCGGCAGCGCGCGGCGAAGCCGGTGCACCAGCTGGCGAAGCGAATTGGCGCTGTCGATGCTCCCC
>DASSBX010000422.1:0-2451 GCA_035698305.1 Miltoncostaeaceae bacterium
GGCTTCTTCGGCTACGACCTGGTGCGCACGGTCGAGCGCCTGCCGGACGAGCCGCCCGACGACCGCGGCCTGCCGGACCTGATCGCCCTCGTCACCGGCCCGGTGGTGGTGTTCGACCACCTGCGCCGGGCGCTCACGATCGTCGCGCCCTGCCCGCTCGAGCAGGACGACGGCGAGCAGGAGGCGGCGTACTGGCGCACCGTCGCGACGATCGCCGAGCTGAAGGGCCGCCTGTCGGGCCCGCTGCCGCGGTCCGCGGCGCCCGCCGGCGAGCCGGTGCTGGGCCCCGTGACCAGCAACATGTCGCGCGAGGCCTTCGAGGAGGCGGTCGAGCGCTGCCGCGAGTACATCTTCGCCGGCGACGCGTTCCAGATCGTGCCGTCGCAGCGCTTCTCGGCGCCGATGTCGCTCGACCCGTTCGCCGTGTACCGCGGGCTGCGCACCGTCAACCCGTCGCCGTACATGTTCTTCTTCGAGACCGGGGAGGTGACGCTGGTCGGGTCGTCGCCCGAGATGCTGGTGAAGGTGGAGGGCGGCACGGTCGAGATGCACCCCATCGCCGGCAGCCGCCCACGCGGGGGCGAGGAGGCCGAGGACGACCGGCTGGCCGAGGAGCTGCTGGCCGACCCGAAGGAGCGGGCCGAGCACGTGATGCTGGTGGACCTGGGGCGCAACGACCTGGGGCGGGTGTCGCAGATCGGGACGGTCCGGGTGACCGACCTGATGGACGTGCGCCGCTACAGCCACGTGATGCACATCGAGAGCTCGGTGGTGGGGCGCCTCGCCGAGGGGCGGCGCGCGTCGGACGCCCTGCGGGCGACGTTCCCCGCCGGCACGCTGTCGGGGGCGCCGAAGGTGCGCGCGATGGAGATCATCGACGAGCTGGAGCCCACCAAGCGCGGGCCCTACGGCGGCGCCGTCGGCTGGCTCGGCTGGGACGGCAGCCTGGACTCGTGCATCACCATCCGCACCATCGTGTGCAAGGACGGGATGGCCCACGTGCAGGCGGGCGCCGGGATCGTGGCCGACTCGGTCGCCGCCACCGAGTACGAGGAGACCCAGAACAAGGCGGCGGCCCTCTTCCGGGCGATCGAGGTGGCCGCCGGCCAGGACGGGTGGTAGTGCGGCCACCAGCACCCCCACTCGGGCCTGCGCGGGCATCTCTCGGCTGCATCGCATCGCGAGACGGCGTCCTCGGGAGGGCCGGTGAAACCACCACCGGCCCTCCCTGCGTCCTTGTCCCGCGGGCGATCCGCTCGAGCGATCCATCGCCCGACCGCGAGAGGGGGCGCTGATGGCCGCGGCACCCGGCCCGCGCGTCGCGCTGATCGACAACTACGACAGCTTCACCTACAACCTCGTCCAGTACCTCGGGGAGCTCGGGGCCGAGGTGCTGGTGCACCGCCACGACGAGATCGACGTGGCCGGGCTGGCGGCGCTGCGGCCCACCCACCTGGTGGTGTCGCCCGGGCCGAGGACGCCCGACGAGGCCGGCATCTCGGTCGATGCGATCCGCGAGCTGGCGGGCACGGTCCCGATCCTGGGCGTGTGTCTGGGGCACCAGGCGATCGGGCGGGCGTTCGGCGGCAGGGTCGTCCGCGGGCGCGAGCCGGTGCACGGCAAGACCAGCGCGATCGAGCACGACGGACGCACCGTCTTCGCCGGCCTGCCCACGCCGATGACGGCCACCCGCTACCACTCGCTGGTGGTCGACCCGGACGGCGCCGCCGACCTGGAGGTCTCGGCGTGGTGCGACGGCGACGTGGTGATGGGCCTGCGCCACCGGCATCTGCCGGTGGAGGGCGTCCAGTTCCATCCTGAGTCGATTCTCACGGGCGAGGGCAGGGCTCTGCTGGGCAACTTCCTCAGCCTGTCGGCGTAGGCTTCCGCTCGTGCCCTCGGAGGTCCTGTCCCACGCCATCGACCGGCTGCTCGCCGGTGAGGACATCGGCAGCGACGGCGCGTCCCAGGCACTCGAGGCGGTCATGTCCGGCGAGGCCGGCGACGTGCAGACCGCCGGCTTCCTGGTGGCGCTGCGGGCGAAGGGGGAGACCGCCGAGGAGCTCGCCGGGCTCGCCGCCACGGTGCGCTCGCACGCCGAGCCGGTCACGCCGCCGCACGGGCCGTTCATCGACACGTGCGGCACGGGCGGCGGGCGCTCCACGTTCAACATCTCCACCACGTCGACGTTCGTCGTCGCCGGCGCCGGGGTGGCGGTGGCGAAGCACGGCAACCGCTCGGCCACGTCGCGGTGCGGCAGCGCGGACGTCCTCGAGGCCCTCGGGGCCCGCATCGACCTGACCCCCGACGCGATCTCGCGCTGCCTGGAGGAGACGGGCCTCGGCTTCATGTTCGCGCCGTCCCACCACCCGGCGTTCCGTCACATCGTGCCGGTGCGGCGCGCGCTCGGGGTGCGGACGATCTTCAACCTGCTCGGCCCGCTGGCCAACC
>DASSBX010000423.1:0-4856 GCA_035698305.1 Miltoncostaeaceae bacterium
CGATGCCGAGCAGCAACTCGGCGCGCGGCAGGTCGGTGAGCACCAGCGTGCGGGCCATCACCTCCACCTCCGCGAGGCCCGCCTGCGACAGCAGCCGCCGCAACGAGCGGCCCGCCGCGGGGCTCCGCACCCGGGCCATCGCGACGGCGGCGAGCGCCGACTCGATCTCCGGGTCCCCGCCGTCGATCACGAGGGTGCCCCAGTCGGGCTCCGCGGCCAGCACGATGCCCCCGGAGCGGACGACCCGCGCCATCTCGCGGACGGCCGCGGCGGGGTCGGCGACGTGCTGCAGCACACGCTCGCAGCGGCACCCGTCGGCCACGCCGTCCGGCAGCGGGATGGACGCGGCGTCGGCCACGTGGAACTCGCAGCCCTCCCCCGCGCCCCCTGCGGAGCGGCGCCGCGCCTCGGCGATCATCGACTCGCTCCTGTCGACGCCGATCGCGCGGCCGCCGGGGGCGGTGCGCAGCGCCAGCGCACGGACGTCGTCGCCCAGGCCGCACCCCACGTCGACGATCACCGTGCCGGGCCCGGCCTCCAGCAGGTCGAACGAGAGCGCCTTCCACCGGGCGACGGCCCCCTCGCCGGCGACGGCGTCGAGGTAGCGACCCAGGGCGGCGGGATCGGCGTCGTCGGCATGGGAGAAGGACCCGAATTCGGGGGGCGTCGCCTCCATCGGCCAAGCCTAGAGCCCCGACCCGCCGGCGGTGGCCGGCGGGTCGGGGACCGGCTCGGCTAGACGGTCGCCCCGTGCGCGGGCGCCGGCTCGGCCAGGTCCTGCCGGCGCAGCACGGTCAGCGTGAGGACGATCGCGACCACGGCGAACGCCGCGGCCACCCAGAAGGCCGCCGAGAACCCGTCCACCAGGGCCTGGCCCTGCGGGACGCCGTCCGCGGCGCTGCCCTCGCTGGTGGAGGTGGAGACCGTCGTCAGGATCGCGACGCCGAGCGCGCCGCCGATCTGCTGGCTCGTGTTGATGAGCCCCGACGCCAGCCCCGCGTCCTGACCGCTGACGCCCGCGAGGGCGGCGATCGACACCGGCACGAACGAGAAGCCGAGGCCCACGCCGATCAGCAGGAAGCCGCCGAGCAGGTCGGCCGCGTAGGTGCCGTCGGCCGAGATCTGGGTGAACCAGACCAGGCCCGCCAGGATCGCGCCCATGCCGACGGCCAGCACGGGCTTCACGCCCACCCTGGTCACGAGCGCCTGGGCGACGCCGGAGGCGAGCACCGACGTGATGGCGACCGCCAGGTAGCCGACGCCGGTCTCCATGGCCGAGAACCCCAACACCTGCTGCATGTAGAGCGACAGCAGGAAGAACATGCTGAACACGATCGACCCGAGGAAGAACCCGACGAGGTTGGCGCCGGCGGGGGTGCGGTTGCGGAAGAAGCGCAGCGGCATCAGGGCGTGGCGGCTGCGCGACTCGATGAACAGGAACGCGCCCATCAGGACGGCCGAGGCCGCCAGCACGCCGATCGTCTCGGCCGAGCCCCATCCGTTGGAGTTGGCCTGGGTGAGGCCGTAGACCAGCAGCAGCAGGCTCGCGGTGACGGTCGCCGCGCCCTGGGCGTCGAAGTTGCGGCCCATCCCCTCGACCTTGCTCTCGCGCACGAACCGCGGCACGAAGATGAGCGTGATCAGGCCGATCGGGACGTTGATCCAGAACACCCACTCCCACCCGGCGTACTCGGTCAGCACGCCGCCGAGCAGGACCCCGATCGCGGCGCCGGCGCCGGCGATGGCGCCCAGGATGCCGAGGGCCTTGTTGCGGTCCGCGCCCTCCTGGAACGTCACCATCACGATCGAGAAGACCGACGGCGCGAGCACGGCCGAGGCGCCGCCCTGGAGGAGCCGGAAGATGATGAGCATGGTGTCCGACTGCGCGAGCGCGCAGCAGGCGGAGAACACCGCGAACAGGGCCAGGCCCGTCATGAAGAGCGTCCGGCGCCCCAGGAGGTCGCCGGCCCGCCCGCCCAGCAGCAGGAAGCCGCCGAACGTGAGGCTGTAGCCGCTCACCACCCACTGGAGGTCCTCGGGCGAGAACCCCAGGTCGTTCTGGATGGACGGCAGCGCGACGTTCACGATGGAGACGTCGAGCACCACCATGAGGTATGCGACCCCCAGGACCGCGAGGGCGATCCACCGTCGGGGGTCCGGCGTGGTGGGAGTGTCATGCATCGCTGTGGATCCCTTCATTCGGCTCGACCCGCCACGGTACGCCTCTCGTCCGGACGGACACAGTCCCCCGGCCGAGGGGTCGACGATGTGACGCGGCGGGGGCCGGATTCGTGACATGGCCGGCCCGGGATATTGATTTGCTACCAAATCATTTGGTACCGTACCGTTGTGCGCTACACGGACCAGGTCAGCGATCCCGCCGTCGCGGAGGTGCTCGACGCGTTCGCCGAGCTGCACGCCGCACAGCGGCGCCTGAGAGGCCGGGACGCGCACCACCACGACGGGCTCAGCTACGCCCAGCTGCGGGTGCTGTCGGCGCTGGATGAGGATGGCGGCTCCCCCGCGGGACGTCTGGCGGAGCGCGCCGGCGTGACCCCCGCGACGGTCACCGGGATGCTCGACATCCTGGTGGAGCAGGGGATCGTGACCCGGTCCCGCTCCGACCACGACCGCCGCGTGGTCATCGCCCGCCTCACCGATGAGGGGCGCCGGATGCGCGACCGCCGGCGCGCCGAGGTGCGCCGCGTGTTCGAGGAGGCGCTCGCCACCCTTGACCCCGCCGACCTGGCCGCCGCCCCCCGGGTGCTGCGGCTGCTCGCGGAGGCGATGGAGCGCCTGTGACGGCGGACGAGGCGATGGACCGGCGGCGCCTGTGGGTGCTGCTCGGCAGCCTGATGCTGGTGATGCTGCTCGCCGCGCTCGACCAGACGATCGTGGCGACGGCGCTGCCGACGATCGTCGGCGACCTCGGCGGCCTGGAGCACCTGTCGTGGGTCGTGACCGCGTACCTGCTCGCGCAGACCGTCGTCACCCCCCTGTACGGCAAGCTCGGCGACCTGCTCGGCCGCAAGCGGGTGCTGCAGGCGGCGATCGTGGTGTTCCTGGTCGGCTCGGTGCTGTGCGGCCTTGCCCGCACGATGCCCGAGCTGATCGCGTTCCGCGCCATCCAGGGCCTCGGCGGCGGCGGGCTGATGGTGGGCGCCCAGGCGGCGCTGGGCGACGTGGTGACGCCCCGCGAGCGGGGCCGCTACACCGGCCTGTTCATCGCGATCTTCGGTGCCGCCAGCGTCGCCGGTCCCCTGCTGGGCGGGTTCATCACGAGCCACCTGTCGTGGCAGTGGATCTTCTACATCAACCTGCCCCTGGGCTTCCTGGCCTTCGCGGTGCTCGCCGCCGCGTTCCCGAGCATCCCATCCGGGGCGCGGCCGTCGATCGACGTGGCGGGCAGCGCGCTCCTGGCGGTGGGCCTCACCGCGATCGTGCTGGTCACGACGCTCGGCGGGACCAGCCTCCCCTGGACGTCGCCCGCGATCGTGGGGCTGACGGCCACCGGGGTGGCGACCCTCGTCGCCTTCTTCCTGGTGGAGCGCCGGGCCGCCGAGCCGATCCTGCCGCCGCGGCTGTGGCGCAGCGCGACGTTCCGGCTGACCAGCGCCGTCGGCCTGATCATCGGCTTCGCCCTGTTCGGCGCCGTCACGTTCCTGCCGCTGTACCAGCAGGTGGTGCGCGGTGACAGCCCGACGGCCTCGGGGCTGCAACTGCTGCCGCTGATGGGCGGCGTGATGATCTCGTCGGTCGCGTCGGGGCGGATGATCGCCGCCTCGGGCCGCTACCGGGTCTACCCGATCCTGGGCACCGGCCTGACGGTGGTGGGGATGCTGCTGCTCTCCACGATGGGTGCCGGCACGGGCGCCGTCGAGGCGGGGGTGTTCATGGCGGTGCTCGGCTTCGGCCTGGGCATGGTGATGCAGGTGCTGATCCTGGCGGTCCAGAACGACGTGCCCTACGAGGACCTGGGCGTCGCGACCGCCGGGGCCACCCTGTTCCGCTCGATCGGCGGGTCGCTCGGCACCGCCGTGCTCGGCGCGGTGTTCACGAACCGGCTGGTGGTGGAGCTGGCCGACCGGCTGCCGGCCGGCGCCGGCGAGGTGGCGCGGTCGGGCAACATCGATCCGGCGGCGGTGAGCGCCCTGCCCGACGCGATCCGGCCCGCCTACCTCGACGGGTTCTCCGCCGCGTTCAGCACGGTGTTCCTCGCGGCGGCCGGCGTCGCGGCCGTCGCGTTCGCGCTCACCTGGCTCATCCGGGAGGTCCCGCTGCGGAACACGATCCACGGCGGCCCGCACGCCGATCACGGGCCGGAGCGGGCGCCGGGGACCCCGGCGAGCCCGGCGACGCGCTGAGGCGGGCCGGGCGCGGCTACCATCCGCCGATGAGGAATCCCTCGTGAGGCGGGTGCTCACCGACGTCGTCCTGCCGCTGGTGGTGGCGGTGGCCCTGGCGTTCGTGGTCCAGGCCGCCGTGGCGAAGCCGTACGAGATCCCGACCGGATCGATGGAGCCGACCATCCAGCCGCACGACCGGGTGGTGGCGAACCGGGTGATCTACCGGTTCCGCGACATCGCGCGCGGCGACATCATCGTCTTCCATCCCACCCGGTCGGCGAGCCGGGAGTGCGCCGCTCCGCCGGGCGAGCCGTTCGTGAAGCGGGTGATCGGCCTGCCGGGCGACCGCGTGGAGGTGCGCGGCGGCGTCACGTACGTGAACGGCGCGCCGTACGTCGCCGGCGGCGAGCGCACGCCGCACTACGAGGAGGCCTGGCCTCCCGTCCCCGACGGGGAGTTGCTGGTGCTGGGCGACAACCGCGACAACTCGTGCGACTCGCACCAGTGGGC
>DASSBX010000424.1:0-5269 GCA_035698305.1 Miltoncostaeaceae bacterium
GGGTCCGCGCCGTTGAAGAGGAAACACCGCTACCCTGACGGGAATGCCGGATTTGCCCGCCGTCCACCCACTGCAGCCGCGCTTCGCCCAGGCGATCACCGGCGTCCTGGCCCTCGAGGCCGCCGTCTTCGGCCAGCCCGCCGTGCTCGCGGTGGCGCTCGTTCTGGTGTTGCTGTCGCTCCTCGGCCCCCGCTGGTCGCCGGTGGCGTGGCTGTTCCGCCGGATCGCCCCGCCCGCCCGCGACCTCGAGCCCGCCGCCCCCGTCCGCTTCTCCCAGGGGCTCGCCGCCGCGCTCCTCGCCGTCGCGCTGGTCCTGGTGCTGGCCGGCCAGGACGTGGCCGGATGGGCCGTCGCCGGCGTGGTCGCCGCGGTCGCCCTGATCTCCGCCGTCACAGGGTTCTGCATCGGGTGCGAGGCCTACCGCCTGCTGCTCCTGCGCCGCGGGGCGGGGGAGGGCGACCTGCGCGACGATCTCGGCCTGCCGGGCGGCGGCCCCTGGCTGGTGGTGCTCACCGCCCCCGGCTGCGCGCGCTGCGAGCCCGTCGCCCGCGAGGTGGAGCGCGCCGCCGGCGGACGGGAGGTGCTGCGCGTGAGCCTGGCCGAGCACCCGCGGGCGGCGTCGCTGCCCGTGCGGAGCGTGCCGGCGGCGCTCGCGATCGGCGCGGACGGGCGCCTGCGGCGCGCCCGGGCCGGGCGCCTCGGCCGCCCCGAGATCACCGAGGTGGTCGCCGCCGTCTGATCCGGCGTGCGGCCGCGGGTTCGCGCGCTCGCCACCGGCGGGCGGCGGGTCTATACTCGGCCACCTTCCGGGTCGGACGGAGCCTTCTTCCGTGCCCGGAAATCCCTATCCGCAACGAGGACGACCCCATTCCCATGACCACTGACCAGCCCGAGCTCGCGACCCCCGACGTGGAGGACGCCGCGCTCGACACCCCTGCCGCCGAGGAGATCGTCCCCGATCTCGACAGCCCGGTGCGCGCCCTGGACGGCCCCGAGTACGTCGAGGTCGACGGCGAGATGGTGCCGAACTACGACCTCACCCTGCCGCTCTTCTCCGAGGGGGACGTCGTCACCGGGAGGGTGGTCCGTGTCGACAAGGACGAGGTGCTGGTCGACATCGGCTACAAGAGCGAGGGGGTCATCCCGCTCCCCGAGCTGTCGATCCGCAAGAGCGTCAAGCCCGAGGAGGAGGTCTCCCTCGGCGAGTGGGTCGACGCCCTGGTCATGCAGAAGGAGGACCAGGACGGCCGGCTGATCCTCTCCAAGAAGCGCGCGCGCTTCGAGAAGGCGTGGAAGCGCATCGAGGCCGCCGCGGCCGCGGGCGAGCACGTGGAGGGCACGGTCATCGAGGTCGTGAAGGGCGGCCTGATCCTCGACCTCGGGGTGCGCGGCTTCCTGCCCGCCTCGCTGGTCGACATCCGCCGCGTCCAGGACCTCGACGAGTTCCTGGGGCGCAAGCTCGAGTGCAAGGTCATCGAGCTCAACCGGAACCGCAACAACGTGGTGCTCTCCCGCCGCGCCGTCCTCGAGGACGAGCGCCGCGAGGTGCGCCAGAAGATCCTCGACGACCTCCAGCCCGGCCAGGTGGTGGAGGGCGTCATCTCCAACATCGTGGAGTTCGGCGCGTTCGTGGACCTGGACGGCATCGACGGCCTGATCCACATCTCCGAGCTCTCCTGGAGCCACGTCAACCACCCGTCCGAGGTGCTGGCGATCGGCGAGAAGGTCAACGTCAAGGTGCTCGACATCGACC
Organism: Miltoncostaeaceae bacterium; assembly: GCA_035698305.1. Classification (GTDB taxonomy): domain Bacteria; phylum Actinomycetota; class Thermoleophilia; order Miltoncostaeales; family Miltoncostaeaceae; genus Miltoncostaea. The sequence goes on from DASSBX010000424.1 coordinate 1,754, forward strand.
GCGACCGCCAGCGGATCTCCCTTGGTCTCAAGCAGACCCAGGCCGACCCGTGGCAGAGCGTCATCGAGAGCTACCAGGTGGGCGACGTCGTCGAGGGCCGCGTGACCAAGGTGGTCACGTTCGGCGCCTTCGTCGAGATCCACGCCGGCGTGGAGGGCCTGGTCCACATCTCCGAGCTCGCCGCGCACCACGTGGAGAACCCGCGCGAGGTGGTCAACCAGGGCGACGTGCTGGCCGTGCGGGTCATCGAGATCGACGCCGACCGGCGCCGCCTCTCGCTGAGCCTGAAGCGGGTGGCCGACGGCGACCCGATCCAGCACCACCTGCCCGACGAGATCCGCAACGCGGTCGTGGCCGACGACGAGTCGCCCCTGGTGCCCGCCGACGGCGACGGCGACGCCGACCCGGTGGCCGAGGTCGACCCCGACGCCGACGCGATCGCGGTGGCCGAGCCCGCCTCGGTCGAGGACGAGGAGGACGCCGCCGCGGTGGCCGCCGAGGCCGGGGTGGAGGCGGACCTCGCGGTCGGGGTCGAGGCGGAGCCCGAGGTGGAGGCGCAGCCCGAGGTCGAGGTCGAGGTCGAGGTCGAGGCGGAGCCCGAGGCCGACCCCGTCGCCGAGGCGGAGGCCGAGGTCGAGGCCGAGCCCATCGCCGAGGCCGAGGTCGAGGCCGAGGTCGCCCCGGCGGGGGACGACGAGCCCGAGGCCTGACGTGGCCGGGGGGCGCCCCACGGCGCCCCCCGTGCTGGGCCTGACCGGCGGCATCGGGTCGGGTAAGTCCGAGGCGCTGCGCGCCTTCGCGGACCTGGGGGCGGCGACGTTCTCCAGCGACGACGCGGTGCACGCCGCCTACGCCCGGCCCGAGGTGGTGGAGCGGGTCCGCGCCCGCTTCGGCGACGCCGTGATCGACGCCGACGGGTCGGTCGACCGGGCGCTGCTCGGGCCGCGCGCATTCGCCGAGGAGGGCGGCCTGGCGGCCCTCGAGGCGATCGTCCACCCGCTGGTCGGCCGGGCGCGCGAGGAGTGGATCGCCGCGCACGCGGCCACGGACCCCCCGCCGCCGGTGCTGGTGTGCGAGGTCCCGCTGCTCTTCGAAGCCGGCGCCGCCGGCCAGTTCGACGCCGTCCTGGTGGTGACGGCGTCCGACGACGTGCGCCGCGCCCGCGTCGAGGCCCGCGGCCAGGACTTCGCGGCGCGCGCCGCCCACCAGATGCCGGAGGCCGAGAAGGTCGCGAGGGCCGATGCGCACTTCGTCAACGACGGGGACCGCGAGGCCCTGCGGGCCTGGGTTGCCGACCGCTACGCCGAGTACGCTGGGCCATCTCCGCATGGCCCGCCCATCCGTCACTGAGCGCGCGTCCCGGAGGGCCTCGCCCGCCCCGCCCCCGCCGGCGCGCGCGCGTCCGCGCCGCCGCCGCGGGGCGATGCTGCTGGCCGTGCTGGTGGCGCTCGCGGCGTTCGGGGTGGCCTGGTACGAGGTGCATCAGGCGATGCCGGCCTGGTACGCGCGCCTCTGGTACCCGCTGCGCTACGAGGAGCCGATCCGCACCGAGGCGGGCCGCAACGCCCTCGATCCCGCGCTCGTCGCCGCGCTGATCGACACCGAGAGCGGCTTCGCGCCCGACTCGCGCTCGGAGCAGGGCGCGGTGGGGCTCATGCAGCTGCTGCCCGGCACGGCGCGGTTCGTCGCGACCCTGCCGCGGCGGCCCAGCCCGCCGCCGGACGCGCTCGAGACGCCCGAGGTGAACATCGCGTACGGAACGCGGTACCTGCGGTACCTGCTGGACCGCCACGACGGCTCCCTCGACGTGGCGCTGGCGGCGTACAACGCGGGGGAGACCAACGTCGCCCGCTGGATCGACGAGGCTGCCGCCCGGGGCGAGACCCTCGACGTGCCCGACGACATCCCGTTCGCCGAGACCCGCGGCTTCGTGCGCCGCGTGGAGGAGGCGGCGCCGATCTACCGCCGCGCCTACGGCGACCGCCTGGGGCCGCCGACCTCCTAGTGTCCCGCGCCAGAAATTGCGTGGTGATTCCCGGCTGCATCCCATCGCCGGACGGCGTCCTCGACCGGCGCAATATTCCCGATATCGCGCCGGATCTGCGTCCTTGCCCAGCGGGGGATTCGCTCGGGAATCCCATACGAACTTCCGACGCGGAACACTAGCGGCGCGCGCCGGGGCCCGGGGCCCCGTACCGCATGCCGTCGAGGATCAGGTCGAGCGTGCGCGCCGTCTGCGCCTCGCGGTCGTCGCCGTCGCGGATCATCCAGAGGGCACCGAGGGCGCGCAGCACGTCGTCGCCCCGGGCGTCGGCGCGGACGACGCCGGCGGCGACCGCCGCCCCCACCAGCGCGTCGAGCGCGCCGCTGAGCGCCGCGAACCCCTCGGCGTGCAGCTCCGAGTCGGACGCCATCGCCGCCTGGAGGGCCTCGCCCATGCCGCGCTTGGCGGCGGCGTACCCCACGAAGCGGTCCATCCAACGGCGCAGGGCGACGTCGGGCGGCCACTCGGCCAGCAGTGCGGGCGCCGCCGCCGCGAGGCTCCCCACCTCCTGACGGTAGACCGCCGCCACCAGGGCGTCGCGGGAGGGGAAGTGGCGGTAGAGGGTCCCGATGCCGACGCCCGCACGGCGGGCCACATCCTCGAGCGACGTGCCCACGCCGTCGGTCGCGAACGCCTCCGCGGCGGCGGCGATCAGCTTCTCGCGGTTGCGCCTGGCGTCCGGCCGCAGCCGGGCCTCCTGGGTCACGGTGCCCTCCTCGCTTGAAAAGCGGAGGCGGCCTCCGCTAACGTCGAACCGAAGCGGAGGGAGCCTCCGCACCGGAGGGTAGCGCGGGAGGACGCGACATGGGTTGGCTCACGAGGGGATTCGGCCGTACCGCGACGGCCGAGGAGGTCGTGGAGGGCATCGACCTGCGGGGGCGGCGCGCGATCGTGACGGGCGCCGGGTCCGGCATCGGCGTCGAGACGGCGCGGGCGCTCGCGCGCACCGGCGCGGAGGTCACGCTGGCGGTGCGCGACACCGACGCGGGCGAGCGGGCGGCGGAGGACATCCTGGCCAGCACGCCGGGGGCGCTGCTCGTGGTGAGCCGGCTCGACCTGGCGGACGGCGCGTCGGTCGACGCCTTCGTGCGCCGGTGGGAGGGCCGGGTGCACATCCTGGTCCTGAACGCCGGCATCATGGCGACGCCGGAGGAGCGCACGCCGGAGGGCTGGGAGCTCCAGTTCGCGACCAACCACCTGGGCCACTTCCAGCTCGCGCTGGGGCTGCACCCGTACCTGGCGGCCGACCGCGCCGCGCGGATCGTGTCGGTCAGCTCGGCGGCGCACCTGCAGTCGCCGGTCGTGTTCGACGACGTCCACTTCGCCGAGCGGCCGTACGACCCGTGGATGGCGTACGCCCAGTCGAAGACGGCCAACGTCCTGTTCGCGGTGGAGGCCGCGCGCCGCTGGGGCGACGACGGCATCACGGCCAACAGCCTGATGCCCGGCGGGATCTGGACCCGGCTGCAGCG
>DASSBX010000425.1:0-2870 GCA_035698305.1 Miltoncostaeaceae bacterium
GGAGCGGGACAAGGCGTGGATCGACCCGCGGGAGAAGGTCGGCGGCGAGGAGTAGCCGCCCGCGGGGACCCGCATCCGTGGCGCGGCGCGGCCGCCTGTGGGAGCGTTCGCGCGTGACGAGCAACATGCGCAACATCGGGGTTGCGTTCGCGGCGCTCATCGCCGCCGGTGGCGCCGCCGGGACCGCCGGAGCGGTGCCATCCATCACGGGCGCCGACACCGACGCCTGGAACGCCGGCAACCCGTCCGTCGCGTACGTCGTCACCACCACGGTCGGTAACCGCCAGCTGACGTGGACGCTCACGGGGCCCGGCGACAGCAGCGGACCCGGACCCCGACCCGGCACGCCGAGCTCCGGCAGGGGCCGCGCGCCGTTGACGGTGAGCCTCCCTGGGCTGCGCGACGGCGCGTACACGCTCACCGCCCGCGACCGGGACCTGCTGAACCCGGTGGCGCGGCGCAGCTTCGTGGTCGACCGGACGCCCCCGACGGTGACCATCGCCGCGCCTGCCGACGGCGCGGTCGTGGAGCAGGGGGCGCCACTCGTCGCCGACTTCGCGTGCGCCGACGCGACGTCGTGCACGGGGACGGTGGCCGACGGCGGGGCGCTCGACACGTCCCGGCCAGGGCCGGGCGGTCTGCGGGTCGACGCGGCCGACGCCGCCGGCAACGCCGCCGTCGCCGAGGTCTCGTACCGCGTGCTGCCGGTCGGCGGGACGACGCTGATCCCGGTCGACACGGCGCCGAGGGCCCCGAAGGTGGTGCTCCCGCCGAGCATCAACGCCGACCGCCTGCTGCCGCGGCGGCTCGGGGTGGTGCGCACCACCCGCCCGGTGCTCCGGTGGCCCGCCCGGGCGCGGGCGCGGCTCTACAACGTGCAGGTGTTCCGCCTGAGGGCGGGCGCCGAGCCGGCGAAGATCGCGTCGCTGTTCCCCCGCACGAACCGGGTCCGCGTGCCGCCGCGGCGCCTGAAGCCCCGCGTCCGCTACGCCTGGCGGGTGTGGCCGTTCATGCGGACCGGCTACACCAGGACGCCGCTCGGCCTGAGCATCTTCTCGGTGAACCCGCGGCGGCGCTGACGGTCAGCGGTAGCCGGTGACGTCGGCCGGCAGGCCGGGGTCCTGCACCTCCACCATGTACCGCCAGGCGTCGGGACGGCTGCCGTCGGCGTCGGTGAAGCCGTACTCCCGGGCGAGCCCGCCGGACGACAGCGACATGCCGTTCCACCGCGCCCGGTCCGGGTCGGCGGCGAGGGCGGCGACCGCCCGCCCCACGTAGAGCGGCGACTCGGAGATCGCGAAGTGCGGCTGCTGCGCGAGGGCGTCGCGCCAGTTGGCCTCCGTCACGCCGTGGATGTCGAGCATCATCTCCGACCGCAGCCAGCCCGGGGTGAGCGCGACGGCGCTCGCGCCGTGGGGGGCGAGCTCGCGCGCCTGCCCCCATGCCATGCGGATGACCGACGTCTTGGCCAGGTCGTAGAAGGCCGACAGCCGGTAGTTGGCGGCGTTGTAGTCGGCGGTGCCGTCGGTCATCTCCACCAGCAGGCCGCCGGGCTCGCGGATCATGAGCGGCAGCGCGTGGTGGCTCGTGATGAGGTGCGTGTCGATCGCGAGCCGCAGCAGCCGCAGCCCCTTCCCGAGGTCGTGCTCCCAGATGGGGACGTTCCAGTCCACCAGGTGCTCGCCGCCCCAGATGTCGTTGACCAGGACGTCGAGGCGGCCCGACTCCCGGCCGATCTCGTCCACCAGCGCGCGGACGGCGTCCGGGTCGAGGTGGTCGACGGCGCGGGCGATCCCCCGCCCCCCGGCCGCGTCGACCAGGGCGGCCGTCTCCTCGATCGTCTCGGGGCGGCCGTACTCCGACGGGCGGCCGGCGGTGCTGCGGCCCGTCACCCACACGGTGGCGCCGGCCTCGCCCAGCGCGCGCGCCACCCCGCGCCCGGCGCCGCGAGTGCCGCCGGCGACCAGCGCGACGCGGCCCTGGAGGTCCGGGGTCGTTGACACCCTGTGAACGATCCCAGCCCCGCCGGACGGCAGACGGCTCCCGCATGACGGACCGACGGCGGACCCGCGTGGCCGGGAGCCCGGCCTGGTGGCGCCCCACCGAGGCCGGCTCGGGTCGGGTCAGCGGACCCCGACCAGGTCGAGCGTGAAGCGCTGGGCGAACGGGGTCTCGCTCAGCGTGTGGATGAGCAACTCACCGCGGACGTTGCGGAAGTCCCCCGTGCCGCCGGTGACGGCGATCGTGTAGTCCTCGCTCAGGTCCTGCGGGGCCAGCCCCTGGAACGTGAGGTCGCCGCGCCCCGGGAACCGCGACACGGCCTCGCACTGCGATCCCGCCGGCGGGAACTGGGTCACGCACTTCACGTACGCGTCGCCGACCCGCGTCGGGCGCTTCCCCTCGGTGGACAGGTCATACCGGAAGACGGCCAGGTCACCGGGACCCGCCACGGGATCCCCGAGGTCCACCCGCACCAGGTCCCGCCCGACCTGCCCGGTCAGGACGATGTGCTCGCTGTGCCCGCCTTTCGTGGCGGGGCGGCCGGTGTCGTGCCCCGTGGCGGCGGCCACGCCGCCCGCCAACGCCGCCGACGCGGCCACGGCCGTCAGACCGACCTGCCACACGCGTCTCATCATCTGCCTCCTCTCGCGACCCCGCCGCCGTCCGCGACGGGGGACGAGCAGACCGCCGGCCCCAGAACCGCGTCAACCGGCGGTCCACACTGCGGAACGGGGGGACCGCAGGACGAGACGGCCCGCCATCGGCACCCCACCGGTCGGCGCCCGGGCGGACCCGGATTCCGTGCCAGGCGGGGCGGTTGTGCGCGAGAGCCCGGCCAGGCGATGATCGGCCCCCGCACCGATGCCCCC
>DASSBX010000426.1:0-3180 GCA_035698305.1 Miltoncostaeaceae bacterium
CGATGTCGATGCCGGTCGGCCGCGCCCCGCGCGCGAGGGCGGCCGCGAGCACGGCTCCCGGCCCGCACCCCACGTCGAGGACCCGCGCGCCCGACGTGACGCCCGCGGCGTCCAGCAGCGCGTCCGCCACGTGCGCGGTGACGCGACCGGAGAGGCGGTCATAGCTGCCGGCCCGCTCGCTCCATCCGGCGGATTCGAACGCCGAGAACCGCCGGGCCGCGTCGCTCACCGGACGATGATCCCATGAACGACGGAGGGGGCGGCGCCGGAATCCGGCGCGCCCCCTCCGGGACGATCATGACCGGAGGCCTAGGCCTTCGCGATCAGCTTCTCGCGCTCCGCGCTCTCGGAGGCCACGAGCTCGGCCACCTTCCGCGGGTTGACGTCGGCCACGATGATCTCGCCGACCTCGGCGTGGACGGTGTCGAAGAGGCCCATCTTGAGCAGGCTCTCCGACTGGCGCTGGTTGTCCTCGGTCGGGGTCAGGTAGTGGATCGCCGTGGACTTGTAGCGGTGGATGAGGAACAGGTGCAGCAGCGTCATCAGGCGCTTGCGGCGCAGCGACGTGTCGTACGTGTTCTGGTCGCGCACCGACAGGATGTGCCGGCCGCGCCGGTCCTGCAGCGTCGCGAACACGATGTTCGCGAGCTTCTCGTCGTCGGCGTCGAAGACCCCGAGCTCGAGCAGGTCGCCGCCGGCGGTGTGCGGGCGCAGCCGCACGCGCAGCTGCTTGTCGATGCCGTGGTGCTCGGCCCACGCCTCGAGCCAGTCCGCCAGCACCTTCGGCGGCACCTCGGTGTTGACGCGGTGCTGGCTCTGGGTGGAGCCCTCGCCCATCGCCTTGGTGGTCGCGGTGCGGCCGGTGGCCGCCTCGAGCGCCGCGTCCGCCCGCGGCCCGCCGACCAGGGTCTGCGGGAAGCGGTACGGCGACTCGAGCAGGCGCAGCTTCCGCTGCAGGCGCGCGAGCGCCAGCATGCCGTCCTCGCGGAGGGCGGTGGTGAACTCCTCGGCGGCGAGGCCGTCGATCTGGTGGCCGCCGTACGTCATGAAGTTGAACACGAAGCCCAGCTTCCCGATCTCCGCCGGGAAGTTGCGCATCTCGTCCTCGCTCATGCCCGTCGTGTCCCAGTTGAAGGACGGCGACAGGTTGTAGGCGAGCATCTTGTCCGGGTGGACGGCGTGGATCGCGTCCGCGAACTCCTTCGCGTCGGCGAGGTCGGCCGTCTTGGTCTCCATCCAGATGATGTCGCAGTACGGCGCGGCCGCGAGCGACTTGGCGATGGCATATGGGATGCCGCCCTGCACCTGGTAGTAGCCCTCCGGGGTCTGGGCCAGCTCGGCGTCCCACACCACGTCGACGCCCAGCTCCCGGGCGCGGTCGCGGATCTCGTACCAGGACGCGCGGGACGCGAACTCCAGCCAGTCCTCGCTGGAGATGTCGGGGGCCGACTCCTCGTCGCGGCGGAACTCGATCTGGTCGGCGACCGCCGCGGCCAGCGTCTTCAGGCCGGCCTGCGTCTGCCACTCGTTCAGGAACGCGTCGCCGGCGGCGTCGAGCGCCTCGTCCGCCGTGGCCTCGCCGTTCTTGTAGGCGCTGGCGATCGAGGAGATCCTGGCGGCCACGCCGGACTCCTTGAGCCAGGCGTCGGCCTCCTCGTACTCCAGGTCGCTGATCGCGTGGAGCAGGTGGCCGTTGATCTCGTCGACGCCCTCGGTGTTGAGCTGCCGGAGCGCCGCGAGGAACGCGGTCTTGTACGACGGGACCGAGGTGTTGGTGGCGCCGAGGATGAACGGCTGGTCCCGCTCGTCGCCGCTGCCGTCGATGAGGTTGGCGGCCTCGGCGTCGGTCCTCGCGACGATGATCCCGGGGACGCGCATCACGTCGAGCTGGAAGCGGGCCGCGTTGAGGCGCGTGATCTGCTCGCTGGAGGGCACGAGCACCTTGCCGCCCTGGTGGCCGCACTTCTTGGCGCCGGGCTTCTGGTCCTCGATGTGGTAGCCGGGGACGCCCACCTCGACGAAGCGGCGCACGAGGTTGCGCACGTGGGCGTCACCGCCGTGGCCGGTGTCGGCGTCGGCGATCAGCCACGGGCGGAAGTCCACCTCGGGGGTGGCGTCGCGCTCGGCCTGGCTCATGCGGGCGCGGGCGAACTTCTGGTTCTTGTCCGCGGTGAGGAGGGCGCGTACGAGGCCGGCGGCCTCGTCCGGCACCTGGCTCAGGGGGTAGCTCGCCAGGTCGGGGCCCGGGTCCTCGGTGGTGGACCCCTTGGCCGACGTGGCCCAGCCGCCGAGGTAGATGCCCTCGATGCCGGACCGCTTCATCTGGACCACCTGCCCGGGCGAGTACGGCCCGAAGCTGGTGATCGACTTCTTCTCGTCGAAGAGTTGCCGGAGGCGGGCGTAGAACCCCTCGGCGGCCTCGCGCGCCACCGTGTAGTCCTGGTTCACCGTGCCCTGCTGCTCGACGACCTGTCGCGGTGAGTAGAGACGGGTGATCTCGCGGAAACGATCCTGGCCCTGGAACGCCCGGACCTGATCGATCTCCTCCTCGAATGCCCCCATGTTCCCCTTCCCGGTTGTGACCCGTGCCGAGGGAGTCTAGTCCAGGGCCGACGGCGCAGGCACCCGCGGGTCCGTCCGTCAAGTTAGTGCTGATCCGGGCGTGGCCCCGCGCGCGGGGGCTCGCGGGGGCGGCAGATGCGGCTACGCGGCCGCGGGCTCGGCCTCCTTCCAGCCGAGGCGCACCACCAGGTCGACGTGGCGGTGCCGGCGCGTCAGGTCGACGGTGACGTCCACCGGGTCCGTGACGACCGTCGGGTCGTGCCACTCGTCGTAGGCCAGATCGATGCTGCCGCGCGCGAACTGGTCGGCCAGGTCGCGCAGCTGGCGTGCGACCAGGGCGTGCGTCGCCGTCTCGCTGATGTCGAACACGTGTCGCGTCATGGTGACCTCCGCTCGATCGGTCTGATTCCGATGGTCCCACAGCCTCCGGCCGTCCCGCGTCGGGGCGGGCACGGGCCGTGGATGCGGCTCACCCGCAGCCCATCGGCACGCGAGACCTCGGGGTCGACGACTGGGGACGTCCCCGATGTCCGCGGGCGCCGCCGGCCGCATGCTGAGCCCACGCAACACGATGCCCTGGAGGGGCCATGCCGACCCGCCGCCACCCGCTCGTCACCG
>DASSBX010000427.1:0-2325 GCA_035698305.1 Miltoncostaeaceae bacterium
GGCGAGCTCTTCGGGCTGCGAGACGCGGACCTCGACCTCGCGCACGGGTCGGTGGCGGTCTTCGCGCAGCACCAGGAGGGCGAGCGGGTTGCCACAAAGACCCGCAGCGGACGGCGCACGGTCGACGTCGGCCCCCAGACGATCCGACTTCTGCGGGAGCAGCGGCTGGCGCGGCTCCCGAGCGCCGAGGGCCACCTCTTTCCGTCGAAGGCCGGCGTGCCCTACGACCCGAACCACTTCATGACCCGGATCTTCAAGCCCGCCGCGCGGGCGGCCGGCGTCCCGGAGCTGACGTTTCACGACCTCCGGCACACCGGGGCGTCGCTGATGATCGCCGCCGGCTGCCACGTCAAGGTCATCGCCGAGCAGATGGGCCACGCCGACGGCGGCGCCCTCGTGCTCCGCCGCTACGGCCACCTCTACCGGGGCGCGCGGCGTCATGCCGCGGAGGCGCTGGAGGCGCACGTCTTCGCTCCACCGCCCGCGCGCCCTGTGGGACAGACGTGGGATGACGGCCAGCTGGGGCTCGACCTTGACCCGGCCTGACCAACAGAAATCCGCCAGATGCAGGGCCGTCCGGCAGTGGAGGATGACGGGATCGAACCGACGACCTCCTGCTTGCAAAGCAGGCGCTCTCCCAGCTGAGCTAATCCCCCGGCTTTCGGGGCCTACGGTAGCATCGCCCCGCCCCCGACCCCCGAGGCGATCCCGTGAGCACGACGCCCGCCGGCGACCCGTTCGGCCCGGTCTACAACCTGCTCGACGCCATCACGATGAAGCACATGGAGTTGGCGCAGCTGGTCGCCGAGTACAAGGCGATCATCGAGGACCTCGAGGAGCACGACGACCCGGAGAAGGTCAAGCTGGCGCGCGTGCTCCCGGGCGCGAGGTACACGGTCTCGACCACCTTCATCCGCGAGGCGTGGCTGAAGGCCGAGGCGGAGCTGCGGCTCCTGTTCCCCGAGGACGGCGCTCAGCCGTAGATCTCGGCGAGCGCGCCCTCCAGGGCGGGGAACCGGAAGGCGTAGCCCGTGTCCAGGGCGACCCGCGGGACCACCGGGCGCCCGTCGAGGGCCAGCGTGGCCATCTCCCCCACGGCGAGCCGCACGGCGACCGCCGGCGCCGGGACCACGGCGGGGCGGCCCAGCACCTGCGCGAGCACCTGGACGAAGTCGCGCTGGCGGCGCGGATCGGGGCTGACCGCGTTCATCGGCCCCACCACCTCCGGGCGGTCGAGGGCGTGGAGGATCAGGCCGACCTCGTCCTCGATGTGGATCCACGAGTACCACTGGCGGCCGCCGCCCAGCGGGCCGCCGGCGAACAGGCGCACGGGAAGGGCCATGCGCGCGAGCGCGTCGGCATCCGCGGACAGGACGAGGCCCGAGCGGATCACCACCACCCGCGCGCCCAGGCCGGCGGCCCGCGTCGCCTCGCGCTCCCACGCGAGGGCGGTGTCGGCCAGGAAGCCCCGCCCGGGCGGGGACGACTCGTCGACGGGGTCGTCCTGGACGCCGTAGACGTCGATGCCGCCCGCGTTGACGAGCACCCCCGGCGCACCCTCCCCCGCCAGCGCGTCGACGATCGCCCGGGTCGTGAGGACGCGGCTCTCGCGGATCAGGCGCTTGCGTTCCGCGCTCCACCGCTTCGCGCCGATCGGGGCGCCGGCCAGGTTGACCACCGCATCGGCCCCATCCAGCGCGCCCGCCGGCACCGGCCCCTCGGCCGGGTCCCAGTGGACGTCGCGCGCCCCGCCGACGCCCGAGGCGTCACCGCGGACGAGGGCCACCACCTCATCGCCCCGGGCGATCAGCGCCCGGGCGAGGTGGCCGCCGATCAGGCCGGTGGCGCCGGTGAGCGCCACCCTCACGGCGTCACCGCGGCGGCCGCCTCCCGGCGATCGGGCGCAGGTCGTCGCGCGCCAGCGCCATCAGGGCGGGGGCGTCGATGCCGGGGGCGGGCGCCGCGCGGCCCATGCTCACCCCCGACAGCCCCTCGCCGCGCAGCCGCATCCGCAGGCGGGCGAGCGCGGGCTCGGAGTTGGGGCCGTCCGCGTCGGTGAGCACCAGCACCAGGCTGTCCTGCCCGTCGCGCCACAACCCGTCGGAGTCGCGCACCGTGCGGCGGACGATGGCGGCGAGCCGCGCCAGCTCGTCCTCGGTGCACGGCACCGGCGCGGCGATCGTCACGAGCGTCAAGGGACGACGGTGGCGCCGCGCGGCCTCCAGCGCGAAGTCGATCGACCGCACCACCCCCGCCGGGTCGGCCGGGCCCATCCCGCCGAGCGCCGGGCCGAACGGCAGCGGCCGCGGGCGCCGGGCGTCGCTC
>DASSBX010000428.1:0-3768 GCA_035698305.1 Miltoncostaeaceae bacterium
GGCGATGGGCGGCCGCGGCGGCGCCACGGCGGCGGCGGCGGCCGCGGCGAGCGCCGCCTCGTCGCCCGGGCGGGCGGCGGCGGGAGCGGGCGCGACGGCGACGTCGAGCAGCGGCTCGTCCCCCGCGTCCACGATGCGCACCACCAGCGCGTCGCCGGCGGCCACCCCGTCCGGCAGGGGCAGCGCCGGGCCGAGGCCGATCAGGTCGAGCGGCGCCAGGTCGGGCTGCACCGGCAGCTCGCCGGCGGCGACGTCGGCGTCGCCCACGGTGACGGTCAGCGCGACGCCGCGGAGCGCGTGCGCGATCCCCGCCAGCCGCCCGTCGGGCAGGCGCAGCACGCGCGGGTCGCCCGCCAGGGCCCGGCGGACGGCGGCCCCGGGGTCACGAGCCCGGGTGACGCCGGCCGCGCGCAGCGCGTCCCCCAGCGACTCGGCCGTGCGCGGTCCGGCGGCGAGGAGCCCGAGCGCCGATTCGGCGATGCGACCCATGCGGCGGATGGTAGCGGCGGGGGCGGTCGCGACCCTCGGCCCGCGCTGTCATCATCCCGCCCGTGCCGCACCGCGCCAGCACGCGCCGGCCGGCGCCGTGACGCCGCTCTTCGCCGCGCTCTCGGGCGCCGGCTCGATCGTCCAGTCGTTCGCGGACATCGCCGAGGGGGCGGCCGACTACGGCTATTGGGCGGTCCTGCTGGTCGTCGCCGGCGACGGGGTGTTCCCGGCGCTGCCGGGGGAGACGGCGATCGTCGCCGCCGCGGTCCTCGCCGCGAACGGGACGCTCAACATCCTGCTGGTGATCCTGGCGGGCGCCGCAGGGGCGGTGCTCGGCGACTCGACCGCCTTCTGGATCGGGCGGGCGGGCGGCGGCCCGATCAAGCGGACCGTCACCCGGTTCGCCGGCCAGGAGCGCCTGGAGGCCGCCGAGCGGATGGTCGCCCGCCAGGGCGCGGCGCTGGTGGTGGTGGGCCGATTCCTGCCGGGCATCCGCATCGCGATCAACCTGTCCTGCGGCGCGGGGCAGATGAGCTATCCGCGCTTCCTCGCCTTCGACGCGATCGGGGCGGTCGTGTGGTCGACCCAGGCCGCGCTGCTCGGCTACTTCGCGGGCAAGGCGTTCGCCGACCAGCTCTGGGTGGCGTTCCTGGTGGCGTTCGCGGTGACGGCGCTCGTGGGCGGCTTCGTGGCGCTGAAGGAGCGCAAGCGCGTGCGCCAGGAGCGGGCCGCGGCCGAGGCCGAGCAGAGGACGACGGGCGACTCCGGCGAAGCTGGAGGCGGGTCGTGACCCGATATCGCCGGAATCATCACGGTGTGATTTTTTTGTCAGGGGCCACGCCTGGATCGAGAGCTTTGCTCAGGTTCTGGACCCCTTCAGCCGATGGTCGAGGTTGCAGCCCGTGAGACACGTCCCCATGATCGGCGCATGACAGGGCCGGTACGCCGCCGTGATGACACCCCCGCGTCAGACCTCGGAGTCGACTGCGACCGGGTTGCCCGGAGGCCCTGAGATGGCCACGACGGGACGCGCCCGGCTGGACGAGCGGACGGCCGCGGCGTCCCCGCGCACGACCCCCGAGCCGCGGCTGCTGACGGTCTCCGCCGCGGCCCGCCTGCTCGGCGTGAGCTCATCGTCGCTGCGCGCCTGGGCCGCCGCCGGGCGGGTCCCCCACGTGCGCACGCCAGGCGGCCACCGCCGCTTCGAGCTGGACGAGCTGGTGCGGTGGCTGTCGGAGCGGGGCGGGGCGCCGCCGGCGCCGCAGCAGCGGCTCCAGGAGCTGGTTCCGACCCGGGTGGAGGCGATGCCGGAGACCGCCCGCGCCCTGGCCGACGCCGGCGACGAGGTGCTGGCCGCGTTCGAGGAGGAGCTGGCGAGGACGCGCCCCAGCGGCGCGAGCCGACCGTCCGCCGCACGCCAGACCCGGGTGCTCGGCGCGCTCGACTCGCTGGCCGCCGCGCTCGACTCGGGCGACCTCGCCGGCGCCTATCGCGACGCCGAGTGGGAGGGCTTCCGTCACGGCGCCTCCGGGCAGCCGGGCGACGCCCCGGTCACCGAGGCGCTCGCGCTGCGCCGCGCGGTCGACCGGGTGCTCGGCCCGATCCTGGCGACCCGGCCCGCCGAGCAGCGCGCCGTGGAGCGCTCGCTCGACCGCATGGCCGTGCGGGTCGCCGCCGGATACGCCGACGGCGTGCGCTGCAGACTCCGGTCCACGCTGGAGTGATGTGGGGTCCGGGGCGAGCGTGACGCGACTCGGCGGCCGCACCCGCCGCTCCGAGGGGCCCTGGCTCTCCGTCTCCGCCGCCGCGCGCGCGCTGGGCGTGAGCCCGAGCACCCTGCGGCTGTGGGCCAGCGAGGGGCGCGTCCCGCACGTCCGGACCGCCGGCGGCCACCGCCGCTTCGACCCCGAGGCGCTGCGCCAGTGGCTCGCGCGCCAGCCCGCCCGCACCCCGCGCCCGGCGCGGCAGGGGCCCGTCCAGATCCCGGTCGCCCCGATGCTCGCCGACGCGCTCCGCGGCTGCGCCGACCGGGTCTCGGAGCAGGTCGAGACCCTCGTCGAGGGACCGGCGGAGGCGGCGTACAAGCGGCTGCCCCCTCCCGAGCGGCGCGGCGTGGTGCGCGCCTGGGTCGACGCCCTGGCCGACGCCTTCCAGACCGGCAGCCTGGGCGACGCCCTGGAGCGCGCCGAGACCTACGGCCGCGGCCACGGCCTGGCCGGCTCGTCGGCCGAGGTCACCCTGGGCGGCAGCCTGGCCCTGGAGCGCGCGATCGACCGCGCGCTGGCGGGCCCCCCTCCGCTGCTGTCGGAGGCCCAGCGGCGTGAGGTCGTGGCCGCGATGAGCCAGCTCACGGTGCGCGTCGCCACGGCGTGGGCGGCCGCGGTCGCCGGCCGGGGGCCGCGCCAGCCGGGGTAGACCCCGCCCGACGCCGTCAGGCCCGGGCGGGCACCAGCACGCGCTCGATCGTCGCCCCGCCCGGGGTGACGGCCCGCACCGCGGCGCCCCCCGCCGACGCGTCCACCACCAGGAAGTGGTGGCGGAAGGCGCATCGGCGCAGGCCCTCGGCCGGGCGGATGCACGGGTAGACCTGCGCGCCGCCGCCGCCGGTGGTGACGTACGTGATGCCGTCCACCTCGAGCCGCTCGTAGAGGTGGTTGTGCCCCTGCAGCACCAGCGCCACCCCGGCGCGCCGGAACAGGGGCTCCCACAGCCGCCGCGCGGCCTCCGCCGGCGGGTGCGGCCCGGCGGTGCGGATGGGCTGGTGGAACGCGACGATCCGGACCGGCTGGGTCGCGGCGGCGAGGCGGCGGCGGATGAACCGCAGCTGTGCGGGGTCGTCCGGGTCGTTGCCGTCCAGGATCAGCAGCAGCACCGGGCCGCGGACGACCGCGCGGTACCGCCGCGGGCTGCCGAGGGCCTCCGCGGTGCCGGCAGCGTGGACGTCGTGGTTGCCCCACGCGGCGTACCACGTCAGGCCGCGGGCGACGAGGCACCGCTCGGGCCGGGTGAAGTTGGCCTCCGTGGCGGTGCCGAGGGGGACCGAGAAGTTGTCGCCCGTGGTGGCGACGAAGGCGAACGGCGCCCTGCGGTCCTCGGCGCACATCCGCCGGGTCACCGCCGCCTGGGCGGGGGTGGCGTCGCCCCAGTCCCCCTTCACCGCGAACCGCACCGCCGGCGTCGCGGGCGGCGTCGCCTGCTGACCCGCCGCCGTGCCCAGCAGCACCAGGGCGACGGCGCCGGCGGTGAGGCTCATCCGCCTCCCGGCGGGGCGGTGTCGGT
>DASSBX010000429.1:0-9302 GCA_035698305.1 Miltoncostaeaceae bacterium
CGCGCAGCCCCTCGTCGGTGAAGCCGGGCGGCAGCCGGACGTCGGTGACCGCGACGTCCGGGCGCTCCGCCTCCACCGCCCGCACCAGGGCGTCGCCGTCCTCCACGGCGGCCACCACGTCCATGCCGTTGTCGCGGAGCAGGCGGGTGAGGCCGTCGCGCAGCAGCGCGAGATCCTCGGCGATCACGACCCGCATGGCAGCTCCACGTCCACCACCGTACCGCCGCCGGGCGGACTGGCGACGGCCATCACCCCGTCCAGCGCCTCCACCCGGCGGCGCAGGCCGCGCAGGCCGGTGCCGTCGCGGTCGGCGCCCCCCGCCCCGTCGTCGGCGACGCTCACGCGCAGCACCGGCCCGTCGCGGACGACGCGCACCACCGCCCGGGTGGCGCCGCTGTGCTTGTTGGCGTTGGTGAGGGCCTCGGCCACCACGAAGTAGGCGGCGGCCTCGACGGCGGCGGCGGGCCGCTCGCCCGTGTCGACGTTCAGGTCGACGGGGATGTGGCTGGCGCCCGCCAGCGTCGCCAGGGCGGCGGGCAGGCCGCGATCGGTGAGGACCACCGGGTGGATCCCGCGGGCCAGGTCGCGCAGCTCGGTGATCGCCTGCTTGGCCTGCTCGTGGGCCCCCGCAACCAGGTGCTGGGCGTCCGGGTCGTCGGCCAGGCGCTCGCGGGCCATGCCGAGGTCCATCGCCAGCGCCACCAGGCGCGCCTGGGCGCCGTCGTGCAGGTCGCGCTCGATGCGGCGCAGCTCCGCCGCCTGCTGGTCCACGGCGCCCGCGCGGGTGGCGGTGAGCACGTCGATCCGCTCGGCCATCTCGCGCCGGTCCTCCTCCTGCCGGCCGCGGATGATCAGGTAGTGGACCAGCACCGACGCGGCCAGCGGCAGGGCCACCCACGCCGGCCAGAAGTCGCCGCCGGGGGTGGAGAGCGCCCAGACGAGCACCAGGTACAGCCAGATCGTGCCGACGACGCCGGCGTGGACCGCCAGCCCGCGCAGGGGCGTACGGCGCGGCGCCCACGCGACCACCGCGTGGATGGCGAGCGGCACGGCGAGGGCGGTCGCCGGCCACGCCGGCCAGAAGTAGCCGCCGGGGGTGGTGAGCAGCCAGATCAGCGAGAGCACGCCCACGATGCCGGCGGTGATGTACGCGTGGGCGCGCAATGCCGGCGTGGCGCCGGGCGAGCGGGGCGCGCGCTCGATCTCGCCGCGGTCGCTCATGGTGAGCAGCGTACGGGCGAGCGGCCGCCAGGCCGCGGCGGCCGGCTTCACCAGCCAGAGGCCGACGAACGCGACGGCGGCGCCGAGCGGGATGCACAGCAGCGCCTCCGCGAGGGTGTCGACCTCCACGACGCCGAGCTCCTGGGGCGCCCACCGGTAGTAGGTGACGGTCCCCATCAGCTGGATCCCGCCGCCGATCAGGCCGATCAGGACGGCGGCGAGCGGGACGCCCAGCACGAACCGCAGCAGCAGGTACGCCTGCTCCTTCCACGCGCCCGGGTCGGTGACCCAGGCGCGCAGGCTCGCGAGCACCCCGCCGCGCCAGATGCGGCGCGGCGGGCGCGGCACGCGCACGTCCAGCAGGGCGGCCGCGAGCCACCGCTCCACGTCCCCCGCGCCCCGCGCGGCGTGCGCGAGGCCCAGGAGGACGAGGATTCCCACGAGCGTGACCACCATCCCGAACCCGGTGGCCCACCCCACGATCAGCAGGGTGAGCCACGCGGGGCCCAGGGCGAGGGCGCTCGCCAGGTGGCCGAGCGGGCGGAGCACCCCCGTCAGCGGGGTCATGCCGGCACCGCCTCGCGGCGACGGCGTCCCCACGTGCGCTCACCGGCCATCGCCAGCACGGCGGGGACGATGAGGCAGCGGACCAGGAGGGCGTCGATGGCGACCGCGGCCGCCAGCCCGAAGCCGAACTCCTTCATCCCGATGTCGGTCCCCATCGCGAAGCCGCTGAACGCGGCGACCATGATGACGGCCGCGGTCACGATGATCCTGCCGGTGCCGCGCAGGCCGCCGCGGACGGCGTCGCCGTTGCGGGCCCCGCCCCGGCGCAGCTCGCGGATGCGCTCGGTCAGGAACACCTGGTAGTCCATCGAGATGCCGAACAGGAACGCGAAGATCATGACCGGCACCCAGTTGGCGATGCCGCGGACGTCGTGGTCCACGCCGAGCAGGCCGGCGCCGACGCCCTCCATGAACACCAGGTGCAGCAGCCCGTACGTCGCGAGCAGCGACAGCCCGGACATGAGCACCGCGACGAGCGGGACCACCCACGAGCGGAACGCCGCCATCAGCGCGATGAACGTGAGCACCAGCACGCCGGCCACGAGCCACGGGAACGGTCCGTAGATGGCGTCGTCGAAATCGTTGTTCATCGCGGGCTCGCCGGTCAGGAGCACCCGGCCGCCGTCGGGCAGGGCGCCGGTGATGGCCGCCTCACGATCGCGCATCACGTCGTTGAGCGCCCGCGCCGAGTCCGACACCGGGTCGCCCTGCGGCGCGACGCTCATCAGGGCGTAGCGGCCGGTCGCGTCGACCAGCCCGTCCTGGGCGGCGGCGCGGAAGGCGGCGGGGTCGGTGGTGTCGGGCCACGTGACGCCGCTCACCATGTCCTGGCCGCGCAGGTCGTCGGCGACGCCGTCGAGCGTGCGGATCACGCCGGGGTCGTAGGCCCCGCCGGCGCGGCCGGTGTCGATGACGTACACGTCGGGGTTGGCCGCCCCGCCGAGCTCGGCGGAGATGAGCCGGCCGGCGTGCACGGCCTCGACGTCGGGCGCGTCGGCGAGCTGGTCCTGGTGGATGCTCATCTTCGGCGCCTGCATGGCGAGCAGCACGAGGCCGGCGAGGGCGATCGCGGCGACCGGCGCGCCCCAGCCGGTGATCGCCTTGGACAGCGGGCCCCAGACGGCGCCCTCGCGCAGGCGCCAGCGGCGGGGGTAGACGCGCAGGGCGTCCGCCCGGGGGCCGAGGGCGCAGAGCAGCGCGGGCAGCAGCGTGAGGCCGGTGAGGACGGCGGAGACGGGCACGAGCATGCCGCCGACGCCCATGGAGCGGATGAACGGGACGGGCAGCGCCACGAGCACGGCCAGGCCGATGGCGACGGTGATGCCGGAGAGCATCACGGCGCGCCCGGCGGTGGCCATGGTGCGGCCGGTCGCCTCGATGCGGTCGGCGCCGCGGGCCATCTCCTCGCGGAAGCGCGAGACCACGAGCAGCGCGTAGTCGACGCCGATCGCGACGCCCACCAGCGTGATGACGTTGGTGACGAGGTCGGCGATCTCCATCCCCTGCCCGGCGACGTAGGTGCCGGCGAAGGCGAGCATGATCGTCGCCGCCGCCATCAGCAGGGGGATGAGGGCGCTGACGACGCTGCCGAAGAACAGCAGCAGCACGAGCAGCGCGACGGGCAGCACGATCATCTCGGCCGTGGCGAGGTCGTCCTCGATGATCGGGCCGGTGTCGTGCTCGACGGCGGCGTCGCCGCCCACCAGGGTGGGCGCGAAGCCGTCGGGGGTGCCGAGCGCCGCCCGGATGCGCGGGACCATGTCGCCCGCCTCGGTCTCGTCGATCGGCAGCGACAGGGTCGCGAACGTCATGTGGCCGTCCTGCCCCACCAGGTCACGGCTCCCGGTGGTGAAGTAGGACACGACGCGGGTGCCGGGCACGAGGGCGGCGGCGCGGTCGAGCGACTCGGTCACCGCGGCGCGGTAGGCGGGGTCGTCGACGGTCAGCGTGGGGTTGCGGAAGACGGGTTGGATGTCGCTCGCATCACGCCCGTCGGAGAAGTGGGTCTCGATGAGGTGCAGGCCCTCCTGCCCCTCCGTGCCGGGGAGGGTGGCCTCGCTGGTGGTGACGTCGCCGAGCCGTCCCCCGAGCATCACCGCGCCGACGAGGAGCGCGATCCAGAGGGGGATGACGACCCAGCGCAGGCGCCCCATGAGCCGCCCGTGGCGCTCGAGGACCGGACGTCCTGACTGGCTTCGCACGGTGGGTCCCTTCGGTCGTGGACTGACGTGCTCCACGATCCGTCAGGGGGCATCCCGATCCCATGGAGGGCCCCGGCGTCCCGGGGCTCGGGGCTCCGGGCGGACCGGGGTGGGGTTCTCCCCACCCCGGGTCGCGCTCAGGCGCAGGCGACCCCGGGGTTCATTTGAACGGGATGGCTGCGTTCACTTGGACGGGACCCGGCGTTCACTTGGACGGGACCCGGCGTCCACTTGAACGAGCCAGCGGTCGAGGACGCGGTACTCGACCCACCGTCAGCGGGGACGCACGCGGAAGCGGCCGAGGACCGGCGTGCGGCGCATCCCCGCCGCGACCGCCTCGAAGCCGGCGGCGACCTCGGCGGGGGCCGGCCGATCGGCCGGCAGCGGCGCCAGGCAGCGCGCCACGAGGTCCGCGACGGGCGCCGCGACCGTGTCCGGCAACGGGTCCGGCGTCCCCTCCAGCTGGGGGAACGGCTCGTCGCGAGGGCGGGGCGCCCGGAACGCCGGCCGCCCCGCGGCGGCGTGGTAGAGCGTCACCCCCATCCCCCACACGTCGGCCGCCGCGGTGAGCGGCCCCCGCTCGGCCGGCTCGAGCTGCTCCGGAGCCATGTACGCCACGGTGCCCAGCCGGGCGGTCACGTCCGCGAGGTCGGCGAGCCGGCGGGCGATGCTCAGGTCGATGAGTCGCGCCGGCGCGCCCATGATCACGTTCGCCGGCTTCACGTCGAGGTGGGCGACCCCCTCCGCGGCCATGTAGTGCAGCGCGGACGCCAGCTGCTGGCCCAGCGGCACCAGCTGCTCCGGCTCCAGGCGCCCGTGCCGTCGGACGAGGCTCGACAGCCGCGGACCCTCCAGGTGCTCCAGCACGACGTGCGGCCGCGGACCCTCCAGCTCGGCCTCCAGGCCCCGGACGATCACCGGATGGCGCAGCCGCTCCAGCAGCTCCGCCTCGGCACGCAGGCGCCGCAGCGAATGCCCGTCGTCCACCAGGTGGGGGCGCACGGCCTTCACCACCACCAGGCCGAGGCGGCGCTCGTCCCAGCACAGGTACGTCTCGAACCGCTCGCCGGTGCCGAGGCGCCGCACCGCCGTGCGCCCCGGGACGAGCTCGTCGCCCTCCTCGAGCGCCCACCGGCGGGCCCGGCCGTCCCGGCTCACCGGTGGACGCCCCCGCGCGAACTAGTCGGCGCTCGTCGCGTCGTTGGAGCGGTCGCGCGACTTGGATCGGTCACGCGTGTCGTGGTCCCTGCTCCCCGTGCGGGAGAAGTCGAGCGAGTTGGAGATGTCGGCCCTGCGCGGGTCGTCGCCCGTGCGGTCGGCGGAGCGGTCGCGCGACCGGGAGCGGTCACGGGTGGTCCTGTCGTTCGAGCGATCCCGCGAGTTGGAGATGGAGCGCGACGAGAACGTGCCGCCCGTGCGGGTGTCCGTCCGGGTGCCGGTGCCTGTGTCGCCCGTGTCGCCGGTGTCCTGGTCGTCGTCGTGCCCCTCGTCATCCGCCTCGCGCACCGCGAGATCGTCGTCGGGCTTCACGGCGACGGTGTCGTCGGCGGCCGCCGAGCCGCCGAGGGCGCCCGCCGCGAGCGACACGGTCGACGCCAGCAGCACCGCTGCGACCGCGAGGAAGATGGCGCGGATCAGCCGGTCCATGTCAGTCCTCCATGCCGGGAGCCCCACCCTCTCCGGCCGGGGCGCCGCGCGCAAATCCCGACGTCGCAGCCGCGGTCGCGGCCGGCGGCGGCGGCGCGGGGTGGCGCCCGCGTACGATGCGGGCGTGGGCTGGCATGTGTACCTCTCGGGCGAGATCCACTCCGACTGGCGTGAGCGCATCGCGCGCGGAGCCGCGGACGGCGGGCTCGGCATCCGGTTCACCGCCCCCGTGACCGACCACGCCGCGTCCGACGCCGCCGGCACGGCGATCCTCGGCGAGCAGGAGCGCCCCTACTGGAACGACCACATCGGGGCCGGGGTCAACGCCATCCGCACCCGCACCCTGATCGAGCAGGCCGACGTCGTCGTCGTCCGGTTCGGCGAGCGCTACCGGCAGTGGAACGCCGCGTTCGAGGCGGGCTACGCCGCCGCCCTCGGCACGCCGCTCGTCACGCTGCACCCGCCCGAGCACGATCACGCCCTGAAGGAGGTCGACCGGGCGGCCCTGGCCGTGGCGCGCGAGCCCGAGCAGGTCGTCGAGATTCTCCGCTACGCCCTGGGGGACGCCGGGTAGCGCTCCGGTGAGCATGGTCGCCGTCGCCGAACGGGAGGCGCTCCGCGCCGCGGCACGCGCCGTGCTGGACGACGGTTGGCGCGAGGGGATCACACCGGCCGGGGTCCCGTACGCCTACACCCGGCCCGCGCCGCGGTACCCCGACCAGTTCTTCTGGGACTCGTGCGTCCACGCCGTCGCATGGAGCCTCCTCGACCCCGCCCGGGCCCGCGCCGAGCTGCGCACCCTCGTCGGCGCCCAGCGCCCCGACGGGCTGATCGGCCACACGGTGTTCTGGAACGGGCGCGTCCGCGCGATGCGCGCCCCCATCTACAACGTGCTGGAGCGCGGCGACGCGGCGACCTGGACGATCCAGCCGCCCTTGCTCGGGTGGGCCTGGGCGGAGGTGGCGGCGCGCTCGCCCGACGACCCCGGCTTCGCCGCGGAGGGGATCGCGCCCGTCGTGGCGCTCCACCGCTGGCTGGAGCGCGAGCGCGGCGGGCCGGACGGGCTGATCGGCATCCTCCAGCCCGACGAGTCGGGCATGGACGCCAGCCCCGCGTACGACGCGCCCCTCGGGCGCCGCGCCCACGGCAGGCCGGGCTTCATGCGCGTGCTGTGGTTCAACCGGCGCCGCGGCTACCGCTACCGGGACGTCGTCGCCGACGGCGGCTTCCACGCCATCGACCCCCTCGTGAACACGGCGCTCGCCATGTCGTGGGCGGCGCTCGGGCGCCTGGGGCATCCCGACGGCGCCCGGCGGGCCGCGGCGATCACGGCGGCGATGGTCGACCGCCTCCACGACCCGGCGACCGGCCTCTTCTACCCCGAGGGGCCCGACGGACGGCCGCTGCGCGTGTCGACCTGGGCGTCGCTCGCCCCGCTCGCCCTGGACGACCTGCCCGCCGAGATCGGGCGGCGGCTGGTCGAGGAGCACCTGCTGCACCCGGGCCGCTACTGGCTGCCCTACCCCGTGCCGAGCACCGCCGCCGACGAGGCGGCCTTCCGCCCGGGCCGCCTGGGGCGGGTGCTCCCCCGCTACTGGCGCGGGCCCACCTGGCTGTTCGCCACCCCGGTCCTGCTCGCCGGCCTCGTCCGCGCCGGATACGCCGACGCGGCGCGCGAGCTGGCCGCGCGCACCGCCGGGCTCGTCGGCCGCTCGGGGCTGCGCGAGTACTACAACCCGTACAGCGGGGAGGGCCTGGGGGCGGGCGGCTTCGCCACCAGCGCGGTCGTCCTGGACGCCGTCGAGCGGACCGCGGGGCCCGGGTAGTCAGGCCCCCAGCGCCGGCTCCCCCAGGTTGGCGAGGCGGACGTTCTGGCGGTAGTCGATGGGCACCGTGACCAGCGACGGGCCGTCCTCGGCCATCGCCGCCCGCAGCGCCTCGCCCAGCGCGGCGCCGCCGGTCGCGTGGCGGTGGCTCCAGCCGAAGGCGCGCGCCAGGCCACCCCAGTCCGGGTTGCCGAACTCGATGGCGTGGGTGCGCCCGAAGCGGCGCTCCTGCTTCCAGCCGATCACGCCGTAGGCGCCGTCCACCCACACCACCACGTTCACCGGCAGCCCCAGCCGGGTGGCGGTCTCCATCTCCTGCACGTTCATCATGAAGCCGCCGTCGCCGGAGACGCTCACCACCCGCACGCCGGGCCGCGCCATCGCCGCCGCGATCGCCCCCGGCAGCCCGATGCCCATCGTGGCGAAGCCGTTGCTGATGATCACGGTGTTCGGCTCGTACGCGGGGAACAGGCGGCCCAGCCACAGCTTGTGGGCGCCCACGTCCGACACCAGCACGTCGTCCGGCGCCATCGCGTCGCGGATCGCCACGATCGCCGCCTGCGGGCTCACCATCCCCGGGCGCTCCGCCGTCGCCCGCAGCTCGGTGCGCACCGCCACCCGCAGCCGGGTCGCGAACGCCGGCTCGTCGCCCGGCGGCAGCTCCTGCCGCAGCGCGTCGAGCGCGTCGCCCACCGACGCGACCACCTCCACCTCCGGGACGTAATGCGTGTCGACCTCGGCGGGCCGGGCGTCGAGGTGGACGATCCGCTTGTCGTTGCGCGGGTTCCACGCCGCCGGGCCGAACTCGACGAGGTCGTAGCCAACGCACACCACCACGTCCGCCTCGTCCAGGCCGGCGGTCATCGAGTCGCGTGCCTGCAGGCCCACGGCGGGCAACGACAGCAGCGAGCGGTCGTCGAGGGCGCCCTTGCCCATGAATGTGGGGCTCGCCGGGATGCCCGCGTGCGCGCAGAGGGCGCGCAGATTCGGTGATGCGCCCGTGCGGATCACGCCGTTGCCCGTGATGATCACCGGCCGCCGCGCCGCCCGGATGACCGCCGCCGCCGCACGCACGGCGTCCGGGTCGGGCAGGCGCGCCCCCGGCGCGCTCTGCGGCAGCGGCCGGCTCGACGACGGCAGGTCGGCCGCCGCGATCGTCTCCGACAGCTCCAGGTGCGTGGGCCCCGGCCGCTCCGCCTCGGCCAGCTTGAACGCCTTGCGCACCACCTCCGGCACCGTCTCCGGCCGCTCGATGCGGGCGTTCCACTTCGTGACCGGCCGCAGCATGTCCACCACGTCCACGTACTGGTGGCTCTCCTTGTGGACCAGGTCCAGGCGCACCTGGCCGGTGATCGCGACCATCGGCGCGTAGTCGAGGTAGGCGTCGCCGATGCCGGTGATCAGGTTGGTCGCCCCCGGCCCCAACGTCCCCAGGCACACCCCGGCGCGGCCCGTGAGGCGCCCGTGGACGTCGGCCATGAACGCCGCGCCCTGCTCGTGGCGGACGATGACGATCTCGATCGGCGACTGCCGGAGCGCCTCCACGATCTCCAGCGTCTCCTCGCCGGGAATGGCGTAGACGCGCTCGACGCCCTCGGCCTCCAGGCACCGCACCATCAGCACCGCCGCCTGCACCGCGCCTCCTCTCGGCTCCGTCTCGGAGGGTACCCGCGCGGGTATCCTCGAAGCCGTAGGCAGCACCGAGGAACGGGGTTCAGCGATGGCGATCCACAGTCCGGCTCTCGACCCCTCCCAGCCCACCGGGCTCCTGCTCGACGGGATGTTCGAGCAGCGCGAGAAGAAGCTCGCGGTCGAGAACCCGTACACCGGCGAGACGATC
>DASSBX010000430.1:0-2839 GCA_035698305.1 Miltoncostaeaceae bacterium
CGGCCCCGGCGACGCCGGCGGCCCCGGCGCCGCCCACCGCCCCGAAGGTGCGCGCGTCGCGCGACGCGTGGGCTGCGCCGGCGGCGCGGCGGCTGGCCGCGTCGGGCGCCTGGCCCGAGCTGGCCGGCGACGACCTGTCGCGCGACGCCACCCGCGGCGACCTGGACCGTGCGCTCGGCGCGATCACCGGCACCCGCCCGGCGAGCCGCAACCCCGCCGCCCGCGCGACGGCGTGGCAGAGCCACCTGCTGGTGGTGCGGGCCCTCGGCCTGGAGGCCGAGCGGCGCGGCATCGGGCGCATCGCGGTGGACGGCGGCGGCGTGGTGCGCATGCCGCGCTTCGCCGGCAGCGAGGTGCTCGTCCGCGAGCTGGGCCTCGTCTACAACCAGCCCTCGTCGCGGGACGGCCGCGAGCGTTCCCGGCGCCAGCCGCTACGGCTCGCCGACCTGGCCTACATGGCCGACCGGGCGCGCGGCGTGTCGTCGTGGCAGAAGGCCGGACTGGCCCGCTACCGCGACATCCGCCTGCCCGCCATGACCCCGGGGCGCCTGGCGGTGGTGCAGGCGGCGCTGTGGCAGATCGGCCAGCCGTACGTGTGGGCCGGCGACTGGCCGGGCGTCCGCTCTCCGTGGGGCGCCCAGGCCCACGGCGGCTTCGACTGCTCGGGCCTGGTGTGGTGGGCGTTCAAGGGCAGCGCCGGCCCCAGCCAGATGAGCCTGGGCAGCGGCCTGCTGGGTCGCACCGCCGACGCGATGGCGTGGGAGCGCCCCGCCGAGCGCCAGCCGGTCGATGCCGCGCTGCCCGGCGACCTCGTGTTCTTCGGCCCCAGGGGGGCTGCCACCCCCCGCGGCTCGATCTCGCACACCGGCATCGCCCTGGGCGGCGGGTGGATGGTCCACTCGTCGGGATCCCGCGGCGGGGTGTCGATCAGCTGGCTCCCCACGTACTGGCCGTCGGCGACGGCGTGGGCCCGGCGCGTCGCCCAGCTCGGCGCGTAGCGGACCATCGCCCGCCGGCCGTAACCTGGGGGCCGTGGGCAGCCAGCGCGTCCTGCGAAGCACCAACGCCGCGGGGCTGATCGAGCTCAGCCTCGTCTCGGCCGTGGCGACGGTGCTCGTCATCCGGCTGATCCTGGAGATGAGCGGCTACCCGCAGCTCGGCGGCGGCGGGCTGCACATCGCCCACGTCCTCTACGGCGGGCTCATCATGTTCCTGTCGCTGCTGGTGCTGTTCAGCGTGATGAACCCGGCGGCGCCGTGGCTCGCCGCGTTCGTCGGCGGCATCGGCTTCGGGTTCTTCATCGACGAGGTCGGCAAGTTCATCTCGGCCGACGTCAACTACTTCTTCGAGCCCGCCGTCGCCGTGATGTACGCGGTGTTCATGGTCCTGTTCGTCGCGCTCGCCCGGGTGCGGCGGTGGGAGTCGGACGTGACGCCCCAGGACGCGCTGGCCAACGCCCTGTCGCTGCTGCGCTCCGAGGCGAGCGGCGGCATGGACGCCGAGACCCGCGACCGCGTCGGCGCCCTGCTCGACCGCACCGATCCCGGGGATCCGCTGGCACGGACGCTGCGCGACCATGTCGACTCCCTCCCCGTGGGCCGCGGGCACCGCCCCTCGCCGTACTTCCGCGCCCGGACGTGGCTGGCCGGGCGCTACCGGACGCTGGCGGAGCGGCGGCACTTCGACGCGGCGGTGCTGGTGGCGGCCGGCGTCTACTTCCTGTCGAAGGTGCCGGTCACGATCCGCATCCAGACGGACTCCACCGGCCTGGACCTCGACGCCGGCAACGCCGACGTGGCCCACGTGATCCAGCTGACCGCCGCGGTCGCCAGCGGCCTCTGCGTGCTGGTCGGCGCGTGGCGCCTGCGGCGGCGCTCCCGCATCAGCGGCTACCGGTGGTTCATGCGCGCCGTCCTGATCTCGATCTTCGTGTTCCAGGTCTTCGCGTTCTACTACGCCCAGTTCGCCGCCCTCGGCGGCCTGGTGTTCGACCTGCTGCTGTACGCGGCGCTCAGCTACATGATCCGTCGCGAGCAGGTGGAGGCGGAGGTGGCCGGCCACGCCGCCGCCGGGGCGGTGGCGACACCCGCCGCGTAGCCCGCGGCGCATGGTCCGGATGGGGCGTTGCGCGGCGTGGGCCCGCTCTCCACCATCCAGCCCTGACCGCCCGCCCGGGCGCGCCTGCGGGCGCCCCCTACGGGGCGGGGCTGCCCAGGTAGGTCAGCACCGCCAGGACGCGGCGGTGACCGCCGTCGGCCTGGGCCAGCCCGAGCTTGCCGAAGATGTTGGAGATGTGCTTCTCGACGGCCCCGTCGGTCACCACGAGGGTCGCGGCGATGGCGGCGTTGGAGCGCCCCTCCGCCATGAGGCCCAGCACCTCCCGCTCCCGAGGGGTGAGGCCAGCGAGCGGCGACGCGGGGCCCCGCCGCGCGACGAGCTGGGCCACCACCTCCGGATCCATCGCGGTGCCGCCGCCCGCGACGCGACGGACGGCGTCGACGAACTCGGCGGGGTCGGCGACGCGGTCCTTCAGCAGGTACCCCACCCCGGCCCCGCCGTCGGCGAGCAGCTCCACGGCGTAGGTCTGCTCCACGTACTGGGAGATCACCAGCACCGGCGTCCCCGGCACCCGGCGGCGCGCCTCGATCGCCGCGCGCAGCCCCTCGTCGGTGAAGCTCGGCGGCAGGCGCACGTCGACGAGCGCGAGATCGGGCTTGTGGCCGGCGATGACGCGCAGGAGCCCGGGTCCGTCCTCCGCCTGGGCGACGACCTCCACGTCGCGCTCGCGCAGCAGGGCGACGATGCCCTCCCGCAGCAGCGCGTTGTCCTCCACGATCAC